>JABLXJ010000005.1 GCA_013178125.1 Bacillota bacterium
CATTTGACCATTGAATTCTTGGCCTTACTCTTCGTGGTGTCATTCACAATCCCCCCAAATTCCTTTGAGAAGATTATACACCACTATCAACCATATTGCAATGTTATTTTACGAACTGACTACTAGTTCTAACACCCACTTGTAGCTTCGCGACTGTCAGCACCGCCTTTTCCCCAAGTCGAATTACCGCTAATCAGCAAGATTCAACGAGGCATTGCGCGGATCCGGTTATAGAGAGCCTTTTTAATTCACTAGATATTTCCCAGATAATATGGCTGTATTGTCTTGTATCAAAATGTAATTCCTTTAACCGGTATTTTCGGCATGTCCAGCCTCGATCCGGTCTATTTCCCTTTTACTTCATGACAACGTGAGGGCTGGACCCATGATGGAGCAATAATGAAAGATCTGCCGGAATGGGTTCACCTTCCGCTGAAAGCGCATAAAAGGATAACCCTATGCTGTTTCGTAATTCGTAGAGAAGGTTGCAGAGCGCATCCCAGTCATCTTGGAGCATAGGTTTGTTCAATTCAAAAATCAGAGTACCTATGGCTCTTCCATATAAAAATTTCCGCATGCCCAAGAGGGCATGATATTCACCACCCTCGATGTCCATCTTTACAAGATCTAGCCTAGGAGTTTGGGCCAAGAGGGTATCTATAGATTCGGTGAAGACTTCCACACTCTCCACAGTATCATTATAATGGAGGAAATAATCATCGCCATGTTTATGGATCGACGAATTACCGGTAAATCTCTTGGTACAATGAAAGCTGAGGGTCCCTTTATGATGAATATATCGCTTTATTAATGATGCTAGTACGATCGCTAAGGTAGTTAATTGACAAATTGTCTGCGAGAATCGGTATGAGATAGGGATTGGCTTCACAGGCGAATACATGCCCAACCGGACCTACAAGGTGGCCCAATAAGACCGAATAGTAGCCGATATTCGCCCCTATGTCCACCACCACCTGACCTGCCTTTACTTGATGCAACAGGAATTTGGTCAGAGGCAACTCTATTACTCCATTGATGATTAGATCGGGGCTAATACTTAAATCATCCGCGGGGACGATTAGCCTCCCGCCCCATAATGGCGAAACCAGCATCCTATTATTGCCTATATATACTCCGTGCATCCTATATACTCCTCACTCTATTATGACTGAGACTATTAGTCTATCGGCCCTATTATCAAAGAATGGGCAGTTACTCGATCCACCTAATCAAGTTGGGTTGCGGGTCCAGGATAGACTCATACTGTGGCAAAATACCATATACTCCTTTGGGATCGAGCGTCACATACCGTTGGTACTTGATCTGCCGATCCTCTAACGTCGCCCACCCAAAATGTTTAACTCGCAAGTCTGTCCGAGTTCCTGGCAAAAGGAAAAGGTTATTTGGCAATCGGCCACAATGTAGCGGCGTCTCACGCCATGTATAAACAAAATCGGGCTGATACCTCACCAAAAGGACTCTGTATGTCTTATGGGCCTGCCAATAGAGGTCCTCTCGATAATGCGTAGCATCCCAAAAGTCGTAAAGACGAAAGGAATAGTGGTCGTAGAAGGGCTGGTCGATGAGACCCCGGATGGTCGAGGCCGCTCTATCCTCCAGCATCTCATCTGCATCGAGGACTAGAATCCAGTCAGGGTTTGTACTTACGACAAGGTTCCATAGTTGCTTTCGTAGCTCGATTTCATTGGCAAAACCAGGCTGTGCATTTGATACTATCGTAAGTGGAATACCTTTGAGGGTCTCCTTACATATCTGAACTGTATTATCCTCACTAGCATCATCAAGGATCACTGCACTATCAATATATTGGGCGGCATGTCTGAGTACCTTGCAAAGATATCGATCAGCTTCATTTCTTACGAGCATGGCTAGAGTAAGCTTATTTCTTTCATATTTGATAATGCGATTTTCCGGGAATTTCGCCGGATCGACCTGGGTACCCTTCCTGAATTCGACGCCTCCTACTAGCCATTGCCCGTCGCATCCATCCTTTGCTGCCAGAATAGTACAATCGTAGTATTCTCGAAAATATCTGTCATTCTCAATCCCGTGTGTTAATACGCGGGCACCCAATAAAGCCTCCTGTGCATTATCATCTAAGTCGATAACGAAATCACTCAAGACCTCCGTCTTTGAGATTAGCTTTGCCTGTATTGAGGTAATGGAATCTTTCTCATATCCCTTCATAATCTGATCGCGATACCCTGGCGTAAAGAGCTCTATACCATCAAGCCCTCGCGGACGCCTGAAGTCAAAGCTCCAGAAGCGCTCAATAGTCTGTTTGGCGACTTTTAGAGCTTCCTCAGCCTCCTGCTGCGCACCAGCCGATTTCAACAGTTTTATTGCGATATCATGGTTGCCTGGATCGGCCTTCGTGATATTTATAATGCGATATTCCTGTACCCCTGCAAGATCCGATTCCCTGTAAATATGGTAAGCAGGATAGCAGGTATCCACATACAGCTTAAATCCAAGTGCTGCTGCCCGTATGCAAAAGTGCCTGTCTTCACCCCAGAATGAGACATTTGGAATCTCACTAAATGAGACGCCGGCCTTCAATGCGTCCCTACTAAGCAGCGTACATGCTCCTAAGCCCCCTATTTCATATAATCCAGGAACCCTTAAGCGCTCTAGAAAAACTCGGAGCCTCTTATTCTCTTCTTCTCGAGTAAGGCGTTCTCCGCGTGTGTGTTCGAATAGTGTATACTGATCGTATAACCAGACTTGCGGCAGCGGATCGGCCTCTGGCTGCCACTTTGTCCAAAAAACCTCTGACACGATAGGTCTACAGCAGGAGATTAGATGCCGGAGAGTCATGGGGTGAAGGACAAGGTCGGAATCTACCAGAAAAAGAAAATCATAGCCCTGATCTATCGCTAGATCAATCATACGATTCTTGTATGACGCAACCTTCCAGATCAGTCTCTCATTCCAGCGGTGGGTTTGATCGTCACGTACATACACAGTGCTTTCTTCACGATTTTCCCCTTCCCATATAATAACTGAACCGGCCGCACTCGAAGACCGAAATTCAGAAAGAAGGATAGATGAGTCCTTTAATTCGTTGTCATCAACGAACACATAGTCTACTGAGAGACCATTAAGATCCATATCAATAAGCGATTGTAAGAATTCCTTGAGGATTATAGGTTTTTGGTTGATCGGACTACCAATCAGCGCCCTGGGAACGCAAGACAACGCTCTCATCCTTTCAAAGCACATGGGGGTTGGTATTTCTTGTGATACTACCTCTTGCATAAGCACATCCTGTGCCAGGGATTAAATGCAAGGTTCAAATGTTCGAGCCGGAAACAACCAATTGCCGAAGTGTGGAGAATGTCGCTTGAGTAGGTGAGTTCCAATGCCATGAGACTGCGCCAGCCTTTGTTTTGCGGAGGATGGGAAGAAGGGGAAATGAAGCGCGAAAAGGTTAACAAAAAGTGAGTAGTTTCTTCACACCCCTGTTCGCTCAAAGAAGGTCCACCGACTATCTATTGTCTGTTTCAATCGGTTATGTTAGCGTATCAGATAGGATGATCTCCATGTGTCCCTGCTTTTCTGTCCCGGAGGAGAGAAAGGCTATAGATAGCATCCTAGACCGGATTACAAGATACGCTGGGCACCCCAAGAGTGGAATCGTCCTGGAACCGCTCAAACAACATTTATCTCTTGTGGCTCCAATCACTCTCGGGGAGTCTGGCCCGGTCAAAATGAACTTGGCTGCTGGGCCTGATATCTACAGAGAAAGGCTAGACCCTTGATGCCGGTAGATATAGCGGGATCAATGAACCATATGAATATCAAAACCATCGAAAGCAAATCAGCTCTAAACAAATCCGGTATCGGCGGCGTGGACTATGTCATCAACCCCTATGTAGGCTGCGCGCATGCCTGCGTGTACTGCTACGCTGATTTCATGCGCCGGTTTACAGGACACGAGGGTGAGGTTTGGGGGACTTTTGTGGATGTAAAGACCAACATCGTCGAGC
This sequence comes from Bacillota bacterium, assembly GCA_013178125.1. Taxonomy (NCBI): domain Bacteria; kingdom Bacillati; phylum Bacillota; species Bacillota bacterium. Next base: position 4,011 of record JABLXJ010000005.1, read on the forward strand.
GGTTGAAGCGGGAGATCTTTGGAAGAATTGACCGGTCAAGGGAGACGCGGCTGCGGCAGCCTGGTTTACCGGGGTCTCTACCTGGATTGTCCAGCTTCCCCCCTGGACCGCCCAGCTCTGCCCACCCGGCTGTTCCCCACTCAGCTGTTCCCCGCCCGGCCACCCACCGCGCCCGCTACACCGGCGAAATCATGTTCTCCAGCGTAACCGATCCCTACCAGCCCCTGGAGGCCGAATGGAGGCTTACCCGAGGTTGCCTTGAATCGCTTCTCGCAGTGGAATCTATGGAGTTGGCAGCAGAATCTGGCGAGGTAGAGATAGGAACAGGAGCAAAACCAGGGCCTCGGCCGGGGGCCGCCGGGCCTGAGAGCTCCCCACGCAGGGCCCGCAGGGCCATTTCCATCCTCACCAAATCCGACCTCGTAACGCGGGACATAGACATCTTGAAAGACTTTCAGGACTGCACCGTCGGCCTCACCATAACGACGGCTCGCGATGAAGTGGCAAGAATCTTCGAGCCTGGCGCGCCCTCACCATCTAGGCGCCTTGCCGCCCTTGAAAAGCTCAATGAAGCCGGGATCAAAACCTGGGTCTTTATGGCGCCGGTATTGCCTTACTTCTCGGACCGGCCTGAGGAAATGGAGCTATTATTCAAGGCTGTCGCGGCTGCAGGCACGCAGGAAATATCCATGGACCCCATGAATTTCTACCCATCTGTGAAATACCGGATGAGCAGCCTGTTCGACCGCGTCTCCCAAAGTGGGAACCGCACGAGCGCGGGACACACAGGTGGAGAGCATGCAGGCGCACTCGCTTACTTAAATAAAGTCATGCGCGATCCGGAGGGCTGGAGAATAGATATCAAGGCTGGCGCGCATAAGGCGGCGGACAAATACGGGATTCATATGAAATTCGCCTTTTAAGTGTAGGTTCATGAGACCGCTTCTTATTCCCTCTCTTGGACCCACTTTTCCGGCCACTCGGCAGGGACACCGGATGTGCCTTATACCCGCGCTGCCAGCCATTAATCTCAGAAGGCGGACTCCGGCAGGCATCGCGGCGGGAGAATCAAACCAACGCCTCCTGCTCCAGCCTTATGCCTTTCTCCAGCATATACTCTATCACCGGGTGGAAGCATTCAAATTCAGGGTTATCCAGCAGCCGGTGGAGGCGGGCGGCGTAGCCTCTTGGCAAGGGTTTCGCAAACTTCTCATATCGAATCAAAGTGTCCAGGTCCATCATGTAAGGCTTGATCTCGATTCCGAGGCTCTTCCGGAGATGCACGAATATGGAGAACCCGCCATAATCGATGTCGCCCCAATGGTAGAAGTCGCAGGCGACGCCCGGAACTGGATTATCCCGAGATTGGCGGGAATTGTCCCGAATACTGCGGAGGTTGTCCTGAACCCGCTGAAGATTGCCCGAAACGCGGCGAAGATCGTCCCGGATGCGGCGACAATTGTCCTGAGTATAGCGGTAGATGCGCCGGAGCAGCTCCCTCCGGGGTCGATTGTGATAGCCTCCAAGGTAGATCGCGAGATATCTTCGGCCCGAAGCATCACGGTGGCCTGGATTGGCCCTCAGGAATTCATGGTAGCTGGTGAGGTTTTCTATTGTTATCACATAATCCGCCGCAAGATCTATTATTTGGAGATGCTCTATCATAGGGGTGGGGAGACCCACATCCGGCATGAAGCATCCAAGGTCTAGCGATCGCCCGCGCGATTGGCGCTCGACATGATCTGGAGACCTCCCGCCATGATTTGCCTCAACGATATCTAAAAGCCTCTCGTCAAGTTGGACCTCTATCTGGCCACTCAGGTATACATATTGAAAGGTGTCTACCAGGCCGAGCTCTGCCAAAATCTCCTGCGAATCCCCTCCCATGGGATGGAAATCCCTCAGGATCGCCCTAACCCGCCCTTCGATCCGCCCAAACGCCTTGCTATCACCGAGCGCCCGCGCGCTGAATACCCTCTTGGGCGTTTCCTCATCGAGGTCCAACAGCGCCACAAGCGCGCAAAAGATCTTCTCCGCCTCCTCATGGTCCGCTATATCAAAATACCGAGCCACACTTTCCCGCTTCAAAAGCCTCTCAAGGGCATAATCAAAGAACTGCGAAAGCCAGCCCTCGGATCCCACCCTATCCCGGTAGGTCCGGATCAACTCAATCGATCTGGTCACATGATCATACTTGGGCGTCCTCCCGGCAAACTCGTATGCCGCCTGCACATGGTCAAGCGCAAGGTCTATCCTGTCAATGAGGTTCCCGCGCTCGTGCTTTACCCACCTGATGCAGATGATGCCTCGCTGCTCCAGCATTTCCGCCCCCTGATTGATCTCCTTCTTGAATCGCGCGGTGGAATCATCGAAGTACGCGGGCAGAGTGTCAGGCCTCACGGAAAATGAGATCCGCCTCTTAACCAGGCTGTCGCCGCGATAATGGGCGCTCCGCTCGTATCTATCGAGGAGCGCGTTTAAAATAGAGCGCAGGTAATCCATGGTAATCCCAACGGCTGTGATAGCATCGATAACGCTCGGCCTCCCGGCGTCATACAGCGTCCTTGAGCTGTTCGCCGTCCTCGAGTTGTTTATATTCATAGTCCTTGAGCCGTTTGTAATCCTCAACCCAGTTGTAGTTGCCATTGCGCATCACAAGCAAGGTGGTGGTCACGTGCGGCGTAATATATTCGCACTTTTCAGTAGGGGCCGCGATGATGCACTGGAGCCCCAGCGAGGAGATGAACCTCAGGCTGTTTTCGATCCTGTCGCTGTCCATGCGGTTGAACGCCTCGTCAAACATCATCAGCCTGATTGTCTGTTCGCTGGTGCGCGCGCGATAGAGCTGCAGGAAAGATGCTACAATGGCTACATAATACGGGGTCTGGGTCTCCCCGCCGGACTTTTCCCGGCAGACCCTGGAAAAGAACGCTTGCTCGCCGGCTGAATTCGTGATCCGTATGTCGTAGTCCAGGAATGTTCTGTAATCCGTAAAGAGGTCAAGGCTTTCATTCAGCTCTTCCTCTGATTCCGTGAGAATGCGTTCAAAGAAGGTATCGATGGCCTCCTTGTGCCTCGACTGGAACGCGTCATCAAAGAGCGAGCCTTCCACCAGGTGGACGTCCATTATCATGTCGTAGAATTTCTTGTATTCAGCTGCCGGCGTGACCATGAAGTGATAATGATCGCCTCCGAATTCTACCTCCTTCAAGGCATCATTCAGGAGGTTGAATTCCATCTGGGCGGTTTCGATATTCTCCTTGAGCCGGTACACGAAATGCTCCTTGAATTCCTCCTCGGCCTCCTTCTTGGCCACATTGATCTTTTCCTCGTATTCAGGCAGCTCGCTCTCAATGAGCTTCTTGCGCTCTGCCTCGTATTCGCCGATATCGTCCGGATTCGTGAGCCCGCCGAAGTGATAGGCGCTGTTGTAATTCATCTGGAGAAGGGTGAGCTCCTCCCGCTTCTTCGCTATTATCGTCTCCAGGCCCTTACGGCTTGCAGTGAAGTTGGCGATGATCTGCGCTGCCGGCTTGCTCGCTCTTTCGCGCCTGTAGCGGTCTTCCCATGCCTCTTCCCGCCCTGGGTGTCTGGCCAGGAATGACTCCAGATCAGCTGCCCTCTGCTCCCGCGCCAGGTTTGCTTCGACCTGGCGTTCCTGGCAGGCCTTGATCTCCGAGGTGAGCTGCCCCTCCTGCCGGCTCAAGCTGCGAATGCGCTCCCGCGCGCGGTCCAGCTCGGCCTTGATTTGCGCCATCTCATCCTCGATGCGCTTTACATCGGAAACATCGATCGAATCGAGCTCCCTCTCCAGCGCGGCGAGCCGGCGCTCGAGGTCCTGCAAGTCCTCGAACGCGCCGAGGTTTTCCCGTATCCGGTAAAATCGCTCATCCTTGCCGGCAGTGAGGTCCACGAGTCTCTTCCCGCGCGCGCATTCCGCCTTCAAGGCCTCGCGGGATGCGTCTATCTCGCGAAGCTGTGCCTCCTTGAGCGCAATCTGGCGGGCATAGGCTCTCTGGCCTATAAATGGCGTCTCATAGACGTGGAAAGGAATCTGCCGCGCCACGTTGTTTCGGTATGTCATGCATGTCGACGTGATGGCCTGGCGATAGCGTTTCAGCTCCTGCTCATTCTCGCACTTGATCACGCGGCCCAGCAGCTGATTGATGTAGGCCCTGGCATGGGGATCGTTGGTTTTGACCTCGGTGGCCAGGGAATTCGGTTCGGCGCGGTATCCGCCCTCCAGCACCTTGCCCGTGTTGACCAACCCCACGCCGGATATGTTCTTGGCCCGCTTGTACTTTTCATATATTGAAAGGGCAAAATCGAAATACCTCGGTGGCACTATGAGATCGAACCTTTGCGTATTGAGGAAGCCCTCCACTGCATCCTGCCATTTTTCGTTGGGCACCTCCAGGAGCTCGCACAGGATAGCCGGCTTCACGTCCGCCTGCAGGTCCTCCCAGGCCCTTTCGGCGATGAGGTCCCGGAGGTCCGTGATCTTCCTGTCATACACGAGCTTGTGGGCGCGCAGGCTCTCGAGTTCCTTCTCCAATGCGCGAGCCTGCTGATCAAGGGACTGCAATTCGTTCTGGCGCTCCCAAAGTTCCTTGCTCCACCTGAAATTGAGGTTGGCGAATAATTCTCTGGCCCTCTCAACCGTCGAGGCGCAATCCTTTACCCCTTCATCCTCATGCTGGATTGCATCAAGGAGGTGGCGGAGCTCGTCCAGGATCTTCCGACCTTCCTCCAGGGCTTCAGGAGAAGCCGCCTCGACAAGGGCTGAGACCTCTCTGGATTCCTCCGCAGCAAGCCGCTTCAGATCCGAAATTCGGACCCTGATATTGCTCCTCTCCTGATTCAGCCGGCCGATCTCAGCCTGGAGCTCCCGTATGCGTTGGTAAGTGGCGTTCGCCGCAAGCAGGTCGCGGCAGGCGATGTAGCGCTGGTCCAGGGAATCCTCGTCCTGACGCGCCTCACCCAACGCGGCCAGCACCCGGTCCAAGGCGGCATTCTTCTGGGATTCCCCGTTTGAGAGCTCCTGGAGCCGCTCCTCCTCCTGCTCCAGCGTCGCCCGGCAGATCAGGTAATCCTGGGTGAGCGCGCGCTCATGTTCCTGGCCGATATCTTCATACTTGGCCCGAATTCCCTCGAGCGCGGCGATCTTCGCCTTCGTCTGTTCGACCAGATCGCTGTATTCCTTGTACCGCTCGAAATTCTCGCGCATGATGTCTATGTTCACGCGCTTTTCGTCCAATACATAGGAATAGACGAATTGGCGGATATCAGTGATCGGCTTGAATGAAATAGCTTTCACGAAGAGGGTGAAAAAGCGCTCCCCGAGAGAGCCCAGCTTCATGAGGAGGTCTTCTCTATATTGCTCGACAGAAGGATAGACAATCGCGTCATAGCCCTTCATGTGAATCTTGAATTCGCGAATATTGCGCGGGCGCTTGCCGGCGAGAAAGAGGTCGTCAGTTATCCGCTGTCGCTCGATCTTGAAGAAGTTGGTCTTGTAAGTCATCCCATCCGCATATGAATCCATCACCGCGCCGACGATGAAGTATTCGCCTTTGGAATGGTCGCAAAACTCAAGGGCGATGTACGAAGTGATATCTCCCTGACGTAGGGACTTCTCGCCGTTTTCGGTAGCGACGCCGGTCTTGCAGCGGAGGTAGCCGAGAAGGTCGCGCCTTGTTTCCTCATGGGCCGATACGTTGAATCTCACCTGGCGCAGATCAGCCACGAGGACATATTGTATGGCATCGAGGATCGTAGACTTCCCTGTGCCGTTATCGCCGGTGAGAAGGACGCTCCCCTTGATATTGAGCTCCTCGTTACTGAAATAGTGCCAGTTGATGAGCCTGATCTTGGTCAATTCCTTCATGGATTCACGCTCCCCTTGTCGCCGCGACTTCAGCCGCGACTTCAACTTGAATAGCCTCGAGCTCAGCCTCAACGGCGGCGGTCTCGTCGCCCGTAGTATCGCCTTCCACGGTATAGCCCTCCATGGCTTCAGCTCCCGCGCCGCCGTTCCCCCCGGCTTCAACCTCCGTGGCTTGAGCCTCCATAGCGTCGCCCGCAGCAGCGTCGCCCTCGCTGGCGTCACTCTCGGCAGTGCCACTCCCGGCAGTGTCACTCCCGGCAGTGTCACTCTCAGCAGCCTCACCCTCGTCAGCTTCGCGCCCGGCCTGGCGATAAGAAGCCAGCTTCTCATAAACCTGGCGTATGTCGTCCACCCGCACGGCAAGCAAGATCGAAGGCAAAAGGACCAGCCGGCAGTCGGGATCAATAGGGTTTCGATCGAGGACATCCACCAGGTTGAACCTCTTCATAAGGGAAATCGCATCCCGGAGCCCTTTCTTATCTATGGGTCTATCTCGTATTTGAAGGGCGGCATACTTCTCCTGGATCTCCCGCACCCTGATTACCACGTTTTCGGCAAGCGTAAGCTCTCGCCGCTTCTCCTCATAGCAAAGGCGGGCCAGAAGCAAGATTATGCTCTCCTGGAGCCTGAGCTGCAGCCGGTTGAACCCGTCCCGGTTCACAGCCTGGTATACCCCGAGCCCCTTGTCCCCTATCAGGTCCCACCCGGACATCCCCAGGTATTCACGAATCATGGACTCATGCCGCTCGATGAAATAGTAGTCACGCCGCTGGTCTTCTTTTCTCTTGGTAATGTAGGTCTGCGCGAGGAGCTTGTTCACTATTCTCCTAAAATCCTCGCGCTGCCCCGCGGTGAAAGCCTCATACTCAACAACCCAATTCATCATCGGCACCATCATCGGCATCATCGGCCCGCCTTTATCTTTCGCTTGATCAGAATATCCTTGAGCTCAAGTAAACCGTCAGCGCCCATTGCACTAAAACGCCGGCCGTCAAATTCCGCGGTATAGTCCACCATTCTGGAATGGCTGTATGCCGCAACATAGATCATGCGGACTAGATCTTCTATTGTCTCCAGGGGGAATTGGGACACGCGCGCGCTTTCTCTCTCGCCAAGTTGCTGCAGGACAAATTCATTTATATGTTCACGCGTCATTTTGTTCGCGAGTCGTTCCTTGATCCTGGCGAGCGTCCGGGCGCGCTCCTTTGGATCCAGCTCCGCAAGGCTCACAAGGTCCTCCGGGTTGTGGCCCCTGCTGATTTCCCTTGCCGTATAGAGGGAGGCCACATCAAGGAAATTTTGTTCATAGATGCTGAAAAGCCCTCTTATTGGAGCCGGCACGCTACTATCCTTTCCAAATGAAGATTCCTTTAACAAACCTGCCAGGTATTTTAATACCTCCAGTAGCTGGCCCTCTGTATCCCTGCTGCTGTTGAGGATGTATTTTATCTGCATAAACGAGGAATTCGCGTACTGGGCGTTGCGCCTGTCGATTTCTTCGAGGAGGTTGTCCATGTTGAGGTAGCTCTGACGAATGAAATCCAGGCGCCGGTAAGCATCCTGCTTCGCCTCGTCAATGGTCCTAAACCGGCCGCGCCTGACATCCGCCGCCGCTATCTCAGCGACCCACAGGTCATTCTCGTACCATTCGCTGATCTTGCTGATAATCCGCGGCCGGTATTTGGAGACGTTGTCCGAGGTCTTGAGGCGGTGGTACGAACGGTCCAGTATCTCCTGCTTGTAATCCTCGAAGTGAATCTTGAGGATCTCCTGAGGCTTCTTTTCCTTGAGCACGAGCTCGATGTAGCGCTTGATATTATGGTTTAGCGACTTTAGCCCATTGATCAGCTGCTCGGTCTGCTCATACGCCTTTTCGAGGGCAATATGTCCCTGTTTCCCCGCTTCCTCAGAATAGAGCAAGGTATAGGTGGCATACACGTAGCCCTGGTACTCCGCCTGGTAGCTGCGCCTGATCTTGTCCAGCGTGTCAATGATTCTGATGGCGTAGTCAGTGAGATTGACATATTGCTCATAGTTGCTGTAGGTCTCGATTGCGACCCATCCGCATTCCTCGAGCTTACGCAGGATGAAACTGGCCCTATCCCTAACGGTGGCGGCGGCAAGCATGGAATTCTCCCATATTTCGTCATCCAGGGCCCGGGTCAGAGAAGCATCTGAGTTACTTGCCATTTCCTCCTCGATGACTTCAACCAGGCAATCTATGACGACCTCCCGCGGGAGACCGAAGTTTATGAGGAGGTATTGCTGGTAAATGGCAAAGATGGCCTCTGAATACAGGGCTTTTAGTGGGCTCGCAAGAATACTGAAAAACTTGTCCGGGACAATGTCAAATAGCTTTGCCATGAGCACCGTCCTGAATAGCATTTTATGCCGCTGAGTGCAGGTTCCTTAATCTGCGCTAATTTACCAACACATTCCAAGACTCACGGTGCTTGCGCGACGGGATCTTTGAAACCTGGCAGGGCCCTCGCGCCAAATTTCAACGGAGCCGCGCCGCAAGCGCGTCGCCCCCGGCGTGCAACACCGTAACTTGCAACACCGTGACTCCTAGAAAAGTAGCGATAGTCTTCGAACCTACACTTGGCGGTTAGATCAGCCCGGCCCACGGGCACTACTGATGACGGGCACTACAGATATTATAGCATAAACAATTATGGCATAGATAATATTCGATATCACGTTCCTGCCACGCCCCTCACACCCCTCGCGCCTTCACGCCCCGGCACTTGCCCATCAGCCCCGACATTTGCGATCCAGGGTTCCATCAGACGTAGATCACGGGTGGAGCGGGAAGAGTAATATGAGTCACGAGCTAGGTGGGGCGTATGATGTATAACAGCGTTTGGGTCCGCTACCCTGGAGCGGCGCGGCGCCTGTCATTAAGCTTTACATTATGATAAAATACCTTTGAAGAGTTCTTTCTAAAAGATCGTTTCGATGTTTCAATATGGGGGAATCTATATGGAGATCAAGGTCAATGGCGCATCACTCCGGCTAGTCCGGGGCGATATCACGGCACAGGAGACCGAGGCAATCGTCAATGCCGCCAATTCAAGCCTCATGGGCGGTGGCGGGGTGGATGGGGCGATACATAGGGCCGGCGGGCCGCAGATCCTTGAGGAATGCAAGAAGATTCGCCGGGAAAAGGGCCCCTGCCCGCCCGGGAAAGCGGTGATTACCACCGGAGGGCGGCTCAAAGCCCGCTATGTGATTCATACTGTCGGCCCGATCTGGCAGGGCGGGAATTACGGTGAGGATCAGGTCCTCGCCAACGCATACCAAAGCAGCTTGAAGTTGGCGAAGGAACACGGGATACGCACCATCTCCTTCCCGTCGATCAGCACAGGGGCTTACCGGTTTCCGATAGAGCGGGCAGCCAAGATAGCCCTCAGCACCGTAAAGGAGTTCCTGGCAGCCGAGGACGGGTTCGACGAGGTGCGGTTCGTCCTGTTCAGCAATGCGGATTTGAGGGTTTATGAGGAGGCGGCAACCCCTTCCGGCCCCCTTTCGGATTTGTAAGATATATTATACCGTACAATCCCGGGATTAGGCGCCCGAGCGAGAAATTATCCTCACCGCGGGGCGCTCTAAACATGTTATGTCAGTTGGCATAGGTTATCCCAGGCGGATCGCGAGTCTCGACCCTTTTCGTCTTACAACATCTTGGGACGATCCATAAACTTTATGCCTATTGACTATATCTATTGATTATGCTACTATGCTACTGGAGGTGATTCCCGTGCAACTCAATATCTACATTCCTAAAGAGAAAAGTGGCATATTAACGGCCCTAGACCGGGTCGCGGAAACGACCAAGCGTCCCAAGAACGAAATAGTCCTTGAAGCACTCGAACGTTATTTGCCCGCCGTAGCTCCAGTTACGCTCGGGGAATTCGGCCTGGGAAAGATGAACAAGGTCAGCCGTGCAGATCTCTATGAGGGAAGGTTAAAGCCTTGATTCTCGTGGATACAAATGTCCTGGTCTATGCCATTAACACCGATGTTCCGCAACATGAAATGAGCCGGGCGCTAGTAAAGGCTGTCCAAACAAGACAACTCGACGGCGCATTATTACCTCAGATCCTCCTTGAATTCTTCGCCATAATCACAGATCGCCGCCGCGTTACAAAGCCTCTCGGAGCGAAGGAAGCATGGGAGCAGGTGGAGCTATTGAAGGCCATCTTTCCGGTGCTGGATGCGGGGCTCAAGTCTCTGGACTACCTCAAAGAGGTGCTAACAGAAGGGAAGGCAAAGGCCAGCGACATTTTCGATGCCTATTTAGTTGCCCAGATGAGAGCTTGCGGCATCTCCGTCATTTGCACTTACAATACCAGGGATTTCCGCAAGTATAGCGGTATCATCGCACAAACACCCGAATCACTCATCCTTCACCGGCAAGATTCGGCACATTGAGGATTCTCCCCGCGTCACTCTATGTTTTGCTTATCGGCGGACGCGTCTCGTGCATCCGTGAAATATTTTCCCATGGTTCTGTCTTTCCTAGTATTCCTTATCGGTTTTACCCGCCTTTCTGCATGTGATCCAGCCACTGGCCCCACATAGTTATAGCTTGCCATGTACCCTCCTCATGCCGCCGCATCCGTGTTCCCCGTCGGTATGAATATTGCTATAAATTGGGCCGAGGGGGGATAGAATTGATACCCGAAATCGAATATATGACGTGTTATCTTGACGGCAGGTTGGGCCGCGCAAAGGAAATTCTGCGCAAGCTGATTGCTGAGCATCCCGATTATGCCGCTTTTCACGCCGACCTGGCGCTGGTGTATTTGCAGCAATGGGAGATCGCTGAAGCGCGAGAGGCAGCGGAAAAAGCTCGGGCGCTTGTGGCCTCCGGAAACGACGCTACGCCGCCAGGCGAGGAGCTTTCGAGCGATACTTCCTCAAGCAATATGTCCTCCGGAGGATCAGTTCCCGCCCGTCCCGGCATCCTAGCTGCAGTCGGATTCGTCCGCGAAAGAATCGGCGACCATGAGGGTGCGCTGAGTCTCTATGAGGAAGCTAAGTCCGCTACCTCATCAATGGGTAGGCGACGGCTCTGGATCGACTATGCCATAGAACGGGTGAAGAAAAGGCTATCGGGCCATGAGGGCCTGGAAGAAGATAAGGAAGGCCAGAACGATTCTAGACCTCGACATGTCCAGGCTCAGCTTAGAATTTCATATTTCTTAGATCCAAACCTCGGCCCTGACGCGCTTCGGTTGGTATGCGAACACATGAATCGGCTCATAGCGCGAGGTCACAAGGTCTATGCAATTGCGCGGGTAGACAAGCTAGACGGGCTTTTGGCAGAGATCATCCGTGTGCCGGCGAGAGAAGAACTCTATGAAAGGACGCCTGATTCCGATATAGTCGTGGCGACATCCTGGAGGACTGCATTCGATGCGGCGCGGGTCCCCGGGGCAGCACCTTTCTATCTTGTGCAGCCTTCGCCGTGCCTCGAGCCGAAGAGGGGGCTAGCGGAAGGAAGCGGGGCGGAAAGCGCCGACCAGGCCTCAAAGAACCTCGAAGCCTCATTCAGGCTCCCCTTGAGACTCATTGCCTCCAGCGATTATGTGCGCAGCGTTCTGAAAGCGCGATATAACCGGAAGGCTGATGTAGTCCCTTATGGGGTGGATCTTAATATGGCGCCCAGCTTCCCTGGTAGGGTAGTACGGGCCGACAGTATATCCGGTACCAGCAGTATGCCCGGTGCCAAAGGTCAGACGAATGGGTCCACCGCCATGGTTCCGGATCCCAGTATGCAGGAAGTTGGTAAACTTCAAAGCGCAAAAGACCGTCTCACCAGACTTCTAGTGGTCGGTTCCGATGAAGATGAATGGATGGAAAATATCTATGCTGCGCTGAGGCTCATCGTCGAGCGACGGCAGAATGAGGTGGAAGTGGTCCGGGTTTCCTCATCCCGGCGGCTGGACTTTTCATTCCATGTAGCAACGTGGGTCGAAAACCCCGACAGTAGCCAGCTCGCCCGAATCTTCTCCGATTGCGATGTTTTCATCACGGGCTCTCCCGAGGGTATTTTCTCACAGGGAGCGCTGACAGCCATGGCATATGGCCTACCCGTGGTTCTTTGCGCGCGGGAAGAAGGGATTTCTTCGTATATGGGTAAAGAGATCGCTTCGCATAAAGAAGAGATCGCTTCTCATACAGATGGGGAAGAAAGAACCCGTATCAGCAATCTCGCGACGGGGCACGATATAGCGGAAGGATACACCGAATCTGCCCCATATCTGCTAGTGCTATTGAATGATGCAGAAGCGATAGCCAGAGCTATCGAAACCCTGATCGACGATGAGGATCTCCGGAAGAAGGTCGGCTCGAACGGTCAAGAGATCGTGAAGGCTCATACTTGGGACCGGGCTATTGACCAGCTTGAAGGGCTCCTCCTGGCTGCAGTAACCGATGTGCAATTGGCTTACCCTTCAGCCGCGGCGCTCGGGGTTACGCCTGCTACCGGGAGAGGCATGGGTGGTGATCGCGTCACTTTCGAATCGTCACCCCATGAATCAGTCTCCCAGGCATCCAGATTATCACCCAGGCGCCGCCCCACCCTCAGCCTCTGCATGATCGTCAAGAACGAGGAGCGCTTCCTCGCCCGCTGCCTCGATAGCGTCAAAGATGTCGTAGATGAAATGATCATCGTTGACACAGGCTCCACCGACCGCACCGTCGAGATCGCCAAGAGCTACGGCGCCAAAGTCTACTTCCATGAATGGAAGAACGACTTCGCCGAGGCACGCAATGCGTCGCTGGAGAAGGCGACGGGGGACTGGATACTGGTGATGGATGCGGATGAGGTGCTAGTGCCGTCAAGCGTGGAGGAGCTCTACAGGCTCGCTGCAGCTGAACCTAAAGCTGTCTACTGTGCCCGGATTGTAAATGAAACAGGTTGGGATGACAATCAGGGCGAGGGATATGGGTTTGAGCATTATATGGCGCGGTTTTTCCCGAATGAGCCGGGGATAAAATATCATGGCGCGGTGCACGAGAGGATTGTCCCCGAACCCGGCGCTGAGGTGCCGATCCTCGCGGCAAGCGGCATCATTATACGGCATGCCGGGTATCGGAATGACATATCCCTCGGAAGGACGAAGCGCCTCAGGAATCTAGAATTACTTGAAAAAACCGTAAAGGATTATCCTGACCACCCTTTCTATCGTTATTCTCTCGGCGGAGCCTATTACGAGGCGGGGCGTCTTAGGAGCGCCCTTGAGCAGCTGCAGATTGGGTATGAGACGGCTCTTAAATGGCCAGACGAACTCTTCAGCAGGGGAATCGTAGTAGCAATCCTACAGCTCATGTCCACTATAAGTGACGGACTAGAGGAATCAGATTTACCCAAACGTTACCTGGAGCACGCGCTGGCGATCGAACCCAATAACCCCGATACTCTCTTTGCACTGGGTGAATTCTATAAAAAGACCGGTGATTTCGAGAAGGCGATTGACTTCTACAACAAGGCTGCTGAGCCGGGTTCCAGGCAATTTGTAGGTATGAGTCATAACCCTTCAACAAACACATGGGGGCCGAGACTTGGACTGTGTGCTACATATTGTGCTATGCAAGAATGGGATAAAGCCAGAAATGAACTCGTCACCGGGATACGTCTTTTTGGCAACGATAAAGAATTCGTGACTGCATGCAGACGCCTTTCCAAAATCATTGGAAAAGAGAATAATCCCGAAGCAGGTCGGATTGATTCCTGTCTGAAGGAATTCCTGTCTCAACATGAATCTGCAAACAATCATGTTCTGAGCTCGCCTGTCGATGGCCTTAGGAAAGTAGAATCTAATAGCCAGCAACCATTGCAGCTCGATGAGAGGGCGATGCCTATAAGTCAGGATGGACCCGAAAGCAGCATCACTTTAATGGGCGGGAAGCACGGCGATAGTAATGAAGAGACCCTTAAAGCAGCGGCGACGGCTTACGACATGGGCAATTATACAGAAGCTATTGCGCTTTATGGGAGAGTGCTCGATATTGACAATGTAGGTAGTCCAGATCTTTATCTTCGATATGGCCGCGCCCTCAAAATGGCTGGATATAAGAGGGAAGCCTTGCCTGTACTACTGAAAGCGCTAAATTACCAACCGAACGACCTGATCCTCATACAGGAACTAATAGACCTCACTGCGGAACTCAAAGCTCAGGTAAGTCTCTAGCAAGGCAAACCGTGCTACGTTCGTGTTGATGATGAACATGGAATTCCCCCTAAAATGGATACCGCGGAGGTCTTATGACCCTCGCGGTATTTCGTCCTGCTCATGTTATGGTTCTGATGAACAACCCACTTAAATTACTACATATTTACCGGAAGAGGCTCAAGACCGCCTGCGGTGCCACATTCGCCTGCGCAAGCATAGCAGTAGCCGTCTGCTGCAGGATCGAGAGCTTCATTGCCTCAAGTTGCTCGGCAGCCATGTCGGCATTCATGATCCGGCTGTAGGCCGCCTCGTTGTTGGTCTTCGCGATAGTGAGATTCTCTTCCTTAGAAGTTAGGCGTGATACCAATGCACCTATCGTGGTCATTGATCTTGAAACTGTCTCTATAGCGCTATCCACTGTGCCGATGTAGGCATCTGCGGCCGTGTAGGTGCTAAGATCAAGGGTGCCATCTAGTCCTAAAGTGGTAAGATTCGCTGACTGCGCTGAGAATTCCGTGTACTGACCGCTTTCAACTCCAGTCTGGAATGTAAAGGCTCCGGTCCCACTGATCAGATCCTTCCCATTCCATTTAGTCTCTTTTGCTATTGTATCTATTTCAGTTAAGAGCTGGTTGACCTGTGCCGCTATTGCATCACGCTCTGCGCTAGACAATGTATCGCTCGCCGCCTGCACCGTCTTATCACGTATGGTCAGCAGTATGTCGCTGATCTTAGATAGCCCACCCTCTGCCACTGCGAGCAGGTTCTTCGCATCGCCGATGTTATCGATCGCCACACCAAGGCCCCTGACACGGTAGTTGAACTTGACCCCAATCGTCAACCCCGCCGGATCATCCGCCGCCTGGTTGATCCTCTTACCGGTTGACAGGCGGAGCTGATGGATGCCGAGTTTGGTGTTGATGTCTTTCAGGGCATTCAGGGCGTTCAGCCCTGCAATGTTACTAGCGATTCTTGTGAGATCGCTCTGTGCCATTTTTGATTTACCTCCTTCTCGCATATGTCCGGCCGTTCAGCCGATTGTGTAGACACAGTTTTTGATTCTAAAGCTTGAACCCTGGATCCTTGATCCTGCCTGCGGTGGCGATCATACCCGCAAAATCTGCGACATATGGGCACCGCTTTCTTCTCTCGTGCCCTCTCCTCTTGTCTCTTTCCGAGATTATCCACCTCCCCGCACCAGGATATCACTGTGTTCCGCGTCCACTATGTTTATCGGCATGTATCCAGGGGAGTTTAGCTTTGCAGGTGAAGTAGCTGAAAATTTGGCGCGCCGGACGAGGCGGTTGACGGGAATTTACCGAGATTTACAGGATTTACCGAGAATTTACAAGAAGAGGATTTGCGACGGTAGAATTAGAGAAAAATGAAGAGAAAGAGAGAAAAAGAGGAGAAAATGAAGGAAGAGGGGAAGAAAAAGGGACAAATGTGTTAAAACCAGGGGAAAACCGCCCTATTCCGCCTCCTCCGCCCTGCACACAAAGGAGCCGTCTCCGGCAGGATAAGCCGAGAAGAACCTCCTGCCGCACCTCGGGCAGGTGAGGGGCTCTACCGAGCTCGTAGCAAGGTTATAGAAAACCTCCTGCGTGTAGGTACGGTCCTTGTGTCTCACATCGAGCAGGGCTCTAACCTTCGGCATGACCTGGAGCACGACGCTGTCGAGCCGCGCCTCCACCCTCATCCTGTATTTATTGACCACATCCGACACACGCCGCTGTCGCTCCAGGCGGGAGGCCTCTATCTTAGCATCTATCCTGGCCTTCTTTTCGGTATCCCCGGCTGCGGCCGCAGCCTCCCCCCTCGCCGCCAGGTCCGCCAGGGTTTTTTCATAGAACCCAAGCACCTTTACGAGCTCCTTCTGGCAAAAGCCGCTTACATCCGCCTGGTACATGGCCAACCCGGGCCTGACCCTCTCCGGGAGGCGCGCCAGCGCGGCATTCAGGACCTCGCCATACGGGCGCCTCTCTGCGACCGGGACCCCCGACAGCTCCTGCGGGTCCCCGCCGAAGAAAACCCCCCTCGTTTCCGGGAGCAGCCCCGTGTCGTCTGCCAGGGTAGCGCTATCGATCGCAACGGTCAGGGAATCGCTAAACTTCTCATCGGAGATGTATGAGACTACAAATTGGAATACGGCCCTTTCATAAGCCTGGATGGACGTCGTCTTAAGGGCCGGCCTCCTGCAACGGTTAAACCCGACCTTGCTTTCGATTCTGTCCATAAGGTTGGGAGGGACCCTGATTGCGGAGCCCATGGCAAACTTCCTCGTTACACGCCCGATCTCGCTGCCGAGCGAGATAAACCTATCGAGCGCGGGGCTCCCAAAGGTCACGAATTCCGCTCCAGGGGTTTCTTTCGCTACGTCGTAATCAAAGGCAAGAACCGCAAATTCCGGGAGGGAAAACTTTCCTGCCAAGTCCTCTGGTAAAGCCATATGAATAAGAGCATAACTCGGAGTCTCAGTGACCCCTCCGGCCGCAGCTATGACATCACTGACAAACCTCTGGAGGTCGGCGCGGTGCCCTGCAACTGCTTCCACATATCCCTGCCCTTGCCCAGGCCCAGGCCTGAACCCGGACCCAGACCCGGAAGTCACCTGCTCAAAAGGACGCGCCGAATCGCGCGCAAGACCGGATGCGGATACGGATGCGGATGTGGCCATCACTTATCCCCTCCTCCCGATCCTAACTCAGAGCCGAAGATATTATCCTCATACATCTTCGTCTCTTCATACTGGGCCCGGGCTCGCGCCAGCCGCTCCCCGAGTTCACCAAACCTCTCCTGGAGTTCCTCCTCGGTCTTCGCCCCTGCCCAGAGGTCCATGATCGTATCCTCGAAGTCCTCTTCCTCTTCGATATTGCCCAGAATCATATCAAGTTCACCAACTACCAGCTCGAACATATTGATCTTCGCATCAAGGATGTCGAGTATGTGCGCCTCGAGGGTCCTGGCGGCCGACAGGTTGAAAACGAAGACGTCATTCTCCTGGCCGATCCTGTGAATTCGCCCGATCCGCTGCTCTATCTTCATGGGGTTCCAGGGGAGGTCGAAATTTACCATAACATGGCAAAATTGAAGGTTCCGCCCCTCTCCGCCCGATTCGGTCGAGAGAAGCACCTGCCTGTCCCCCTTGAAGGCTTCAACAGCCCGCTCCTTGTCCAGGCGGGGCATCTCCCCCGAAAACGTTGCGAATGAAACCCCAGACTTCTTCAGGAATTGAGCGAGGAATTCCAGGGTTGCCGTATATCCTGTAAATACCATGACCTTCTCGTTGATATTCCTCAGGAGCTTGAGCAATGCCTCAGCCTTCGCTGAGCTCTCTATAGCCTGTCCCATGCCGATGAAATATTCGAGCTCTTCCTTGGAATCGGCGAAGTGTCCCGACTCGCGCATGCGCCTCAGGGTCGGCACAGCCGCAAATGCGCTGGAGCCAGCCTCCTTCTGGAGGGTCTTCAAGGTGAGCCGGGCGGTTGCTCTGCTCGCCTTATGCACCTTATGTGCCTTATGCCCATCACGCACATCATGCGCATCATGCATATCATGTTCGTTACGCCCACGCTCGTTACGCTCGTCATGCTCATCATGCTCACTCTGCTCACCATGCTCGCCATGCTCGCCATGCCTACTATACTCATCATGCCCACCATACCGGGCTCTCACAAATTCACTTACCCTTGAATAAAACTCGGCCTCCTCCGGGCTAAGGGCGACCTGCACAGTCTCCGCCCTCCTCCTGGGAAGCTGGATGCCGCATGTCTCGCGGCGGTTCCGGATCATGACCTCCCCCATGAGGGTGCGCAGCTCGGTGACGTTCTTAGGTTTGAGCCTGTCCCCCCTCGTAATGAACCTCCGGGAGAAATCAGATGCCGTCTCGAGCTGGCCGGGGCGGAGAAGGGTTATAAGGTTGAAAAGCTCATGAAGGTCATTTTGCACCGGTGTCGCAGTCAAAAGGAGAATATATTTCTTCTTTAGCCCATTTACAAGTTTCCAATTGAGCGTGTTCCGGTTGCGGCACCGGTGCGCCTCGTCAACGATCACCAGATCGAAGGGGGCAGACTGGACCAGCTTGCTATGGGGCTCACGTTTTGCAGTGTCGATAGAGGCAACGATCCTGTCTATCTCGAGCCAGGGGTTCTCCCGCCCGGTGAAAGACGGGTCATCAGATGCAACAAAATCCATGTTGAATTTGGATCGCATTTCATCCATCCACTGGGACATGAGGGGCGGCGGGCACAGGATCAAGACCCGCTTGGCGAGCCCCCTGAGGATGTATTCCATCATGACGAGGCCGGCTTCGATGGTCTTGCCGAGCCCGACTTCATCGGCAAGGATCGCGCGGCCCCGCATCCTTCGGAGGACCTCTTTTACCGCCCCGACCTGGTATGTGAATGGCACGATGTTGCGAACGACATCGAGTGAGATGAGCCTGTCGAAACCCGGGCTCGTCGAGAGGAGAAGGGCCTGCTCATGCACATCCGCGCTCTCGAGGCTATCGAATCGCCCCACCTGGAGCCTCTCGAGGATGAGGTCCACGGACGCCCGATCAATAGAAATATCAATAGAAGGCGCGCTATTATCGTCCGGGGCGGGGAGAAGAAGCTGGTCCTTGATTATCTCGCGGGCCATCCCCTCTAGGTCGATGCCATTAACAACGGATTCATTAAGGCCCATAAATCGATCTGGTGATCGATCCGGCCGCTCCGGTTTACCGTTATGCCCCTCCGGCCGCCTCCCTGGTTTGTGCTCTGCTTTTTGCCCTATTCCCTGCTCTGGTTTGCGCTCGGGTTCCTGTCCTAGAGTTTCCCGGAAACGAGCCCCCTCTCGAGGCTCGACCTCCCTTACCGCCGGCTTCTTATCTATCGGCTCCTTCTCTTCCTCTGCGGGTTTCTTCTCTTTCTCCGCGAGCCCCTTCTTTGCCGGTTTTTTCTCTCCCGGCCTTTTCTCTGCCAGCTCCTCCTCTATCAGGGTCTCTATAACATCATCCGCGGCGCGGCGCCCCCGCCGGCTTACATTCAAAAACCACGAGAACCTTATGAAGTCATCGACATGAGCTGCGTCAATTTCCAGCGCCTCGGCAAGCTCGGCGCGCGTAGCGATTATATAGGTGTTTCTGACATTGAAAGCCTTCCCAATATATAGACGAGGTTTCCTGCGCCGGAGGCCATCTCCCTGGAGGCCGTCCCCAAGGATCTTCTGAAAAAACCCCTGCAAACCACGGGCATAGATGATTCCATCTTTGCAATGAAATTCCACATCGATCGCGATATCATGAGAAAGACTGACAAACGTGAGAGATACCACACGGACCCTCGCCGGAAGAGCCATCCGAAGCCCCTCATCTATAAGCATGATACCTCTGCTGAGTTGCGTAGTGTCCAGACGGAATCTTATGAAGTCGCGCGGGTGGACATGAACTCTGGACAAATGGAATTACCCCTATTCTCTCGCATATATTTTCGCACATATTCTTGCAATATTATACCACAATGTCACAATATCACGGCAACAAACGCCGTCACGATAACAAGCGCCGCACCGCGCACCGCAATGATACAGTGATACATACAATAGTAATATCATGGCTCAGCTGCAAAATTCTGATTCAACCATGGCATAATTCGCATAAAGGCCTGCATATGATACCGCTATGATGCTTCACAGCGCGCTATATTGCCGCCCGCAACGTGAACCAGAACTCGCTCCCGCGTCCGACCTCGCTCTCGACTCCGACCTCGCCGCCGTGCGCCTCGACGATCTGCTTGACGATGGCAAGGCCAATGCCCGTGCCGACGCCCTCAGCCCGGCTCCTCGCCTTGTCCACCTTATAGAAGCGCTCCCACACAAACGGGAGGTCTTCGGCCGGGATCCCCTTGCCGGTATCGCGGACGCTCACGCGCACATAGGATGCGGGGGCGGCCTGCTGTTTTCGGGGAATAAACGGGAAGGGGGGTACGACCGCGGCGGACAGGGTTATCCGCCCTCCGGCTGGCGTCGCGTGAATCGCGTTATCAATGAGGTTGGTGAGGACCTGCTCAATCCGGTCCCCATCCGCCATGACGAACGGCAGGCCATCCGGCTCCGCAGGCACTCGGTCCTCGATAGTTATGCCCGCACTGGCCGCGCGCAGGGCGACCTTGGCCACGGCGCTCTCGATAATCTCCTTCAGGCTGACCGGCGCCAGCTCCATCCTGATCTTGCCCGCCTCGAGCCGCGATAGATCAAGAAGATCGCTGAGGAGCCTGTTCATCCGGATAGCTTCATCCCGGATAAGCCGTAGATACTTCTCCCTCTGTTCCTCATCCTCCACCGTCCCGTCGATAAGGGCCTGGATAAATCCGCGGATCGTGGTGAGGGGCGCGCGAAGCTCGTGCGAGACATTTGCCACGAATTCGCGGCGGTTCTCCTCGATGCGGCCGAGCTGCTCGGCCATGTGGTTGAATGAGCGCGCGAGCTCGGTGATCTCGTCGCCACCCCTATTCATGGCTATGCCCCTATCCTCATGTGCATCTGCATCCATGCCGACCGGCACACGGCCCTTGAAATCTCCACGCGCCATCCGGGCCGTGGCCTCGCTCATTTGGCGGATCGGCAACGAGATACGGCGCGAAAGCGAATATGCCAACAGGAGCGAGATGGCTAGCGCGGCCAGGCCCGCATACAAGATATAGCGGCGGAGCTGGGTCGTAGCAGCCAGGATGCCCCTAACTGGAGAATTGAGGATGATCCCGCCAACGACCTCTGGCCCCCTCCATACAGGAATCCCGGCGGAGATCACCTGCTGGTCCACGAGTGAAATGCCGCCTTCGCCAGGCAGAGGCATGCGAGGCTGCATATGGCGCATTACCCTGGACAAGGGGGCCCTCCGGAGGACGACCTCGCCAGCCAAAATCCGTTGGATGTCCTCGTGGACGAGCCTCACCCCGCGGAGCCGCCCCCAACCGTAGCCGCGCCCCATTCTCATCTCCATTCCCATTCCCATGCCCATACCCGCGCCCATTCCTCCGTGCGACGCAGCCACAATCAGTCCTGTGCGGTCTATCACCCAGACGCGGGCATCGACAAATGAATCAAGCGCATCCAGGATGCGGTTAGTGCTCGCCTCATCCGCCCTGCCCTCCAGGAAATCGGCGGCGATCCCGGCGATCTCCTGACCCTTTGCGACAAGTTCGCGCTCCTTGGCAGCGAAAAAATAACCCTGGATGAGCTGGGATAATGCCAGGGCGGGGATGCCGAGCGCCACCACGATAACCACGATATATGTTATAAGGAGCCTTGCAAAGACTGTTCTAGGAAAAATGGATAGCGACAGGATGATTCACCTCTTATTCACCTCTTAAATAATCGCCTCATTAAGATAACCTTGAAGATAACCTTGCAATAGATAATTTTCAATCAAAGATAATCTCCAGCCAGTAACCGTAACCAATAACCGCCGCAACGACTAATCCTCTCCTAAAAGCCGCCCAATTAACTCAAGAGACATTTTTATTCTCTATGGCGCTCTCGGTGGCGCCAGCGCATAGAGGCCTACTCCAGCAACTCAAACTTGTATCCCACGCCCCACACGGTTTTTATGCGCCAGGAGTGCTCGAACCGCCCAGCCGCCCGGCGACCCACCCGGTCTGCACGGCCTGTGTCGCCCGTCTTGCCTGTCTCGACCGTCTCGCCTATCCTGTCTACCTCTCCTACCTGGTCTCCTCCGCCTCCCGGGATCCAAGCGCCCCTAACCCCTTCACTGAGCTTTTCCCTTATCCGTTTTATATGAACGTCCACGGTCCGGTCGTCACCGTAGAAATCCCCTCCCCAGACGCGCTGGATGAGCTGCTCCCGCGTGAACGCCCTCCCGGGGTTGCTTGCCAGGGCCCAGAGGAGCTCTATCTCCTTCCTCGTAAATGGCACGGGCTGGCCGTCCACCCGCACTTCGTAATCGGAAAGGCTCACCGAGAGGCCGGGGTAGGTCACGACCTGCTCCTGGTCCATCCCGTCCATCCCGCGCGGGCTCGCACCCGCAACGCCGGCGCCAGCTACACCAGGTACACCGCCCGCGTCACGGCCTGCACCGCCAGCATCACGGCTCGCGCCGCTGCTGCCGTGGGCGCCGCTGCCCTCAACGTCGCCTGCGCCGCCGCCGCTTCCTTCACAGGTACGCCTCAGGACCGCCTTGACCCGCGCGACGACCTCTATCGGATTGAACGGCTTGGCCACATAATCGTCGGCGCCGAGCTCCAGGCCCAGAATCTTGTCATGGTCCTCGGACTTCGCCGTGAGCATGATCACGGGCGTCCTGTTTCCATTCTCCCTGAGATGCTTCAACACCGCCCACCCATCCAGGTCCGGCAACATCACGTCCAGGATGATAAGCTGCGGCTGCGGCGCCGGCCCCTCGCCGCGCGCCATATGCAGGGCCTCACGCCCGTCCTTGGCGCTCACCGTCTGAAAACCTTCCTTCTTTAGATATAGGTTCAGCAGCTCGATGACGTTGGGATCATCATCAACGAGCAGTATTCTTACATCCTCTACTCCCATACCATACACCCCATAATATACCCTATATACCCCCATACGCCTGACCCGGCACAGACCATAGCCGGAAAATCCGGCCGAAAGCTGGTCGAGAAAAACTCCACCAACCGGTCGAGAAGATCGAAAAAAGAGGATGAGAAGAAAGAAGTCCTTTACTTCTTATCACTTCTCATCCTACCGTACATGAAATGATCCTACAAGATGCAAGGGTTTATGGGTTTACACGGAATGAACGGGCTATTGTAGGAGCATTGTAGAGGCCTATCTTTGGTCAATGCGCCCACCGCATCGCGCGCTCCACAGCGCGCTGCCAGCCGCGATAAAGCTCATCCCTGCGCCCCGCCGCCATCGCCGGCTCAAAGCGCGCCCCCAGTTTCCACCTGTGCGCTATCTCGTCGCGGTCGCGCCAGAACCCGACCGCGAGGCCCGCAAGATATGCCGCCCCCAGCGCAGTCGTCTCAGTCACCGCCGGCCTCTCCACCGGCGTGCCGAGGATATCAGCCTGGAATTGCGCAAGGAAATTATTCCGGATCGCCCCGCCATCAACGCGCAGGCGCAGGCCAGAGCCGGACAGGCAATGGCTGGCCTCATCTCGAGGATCCACCCCGTCATAGAGACCGGCCTCGCCGTGGAGACCGGCCTCGGCGTAAAGACCAACCTCATCGGCCATGACCGAGATCACGTCGCGGGTCTGGTATGCAATCGATTCGAGCGCCGCCCGCACAATATGGTCCCGGGAGGTCCCCCGCGTGATCCCGACGATCGCGCCGCGGGCGTACATATCCCAATAAGGGGCGCCGAGCCCGACAAATGCCGGCACCACATAGACCCCGCCCGTATCGGCTACCCGTCGCGCGCACGCCTCCGATTCCGGTGCCGACTTGATGACCCCCAGCTGGTCCCTGAGCCATTGGATGACCGCCCCTCCGATGAATATACTCCCCTCGAGGGCATATTCAACCCTCCCGTCCACTCCCCAGGCGATGGTGGTGATAAGCCCCTTCTCTGAACGGACCGGCTGATGGCCCGTATTCATTAATATGAAACAGCCTGTGCCGTAAGTGGCCTTTACGGAGCCCGGGGCGAAGCACGCCTGGCCGAAGAGGGCAGCCTGCTGGTCTCCGGCGTCCCCTGCTATGGGAATCTCGGCGCCGAATATCTCCGCCCGCGTGAGCCCGTAGATGCTGCTGGAGGGCAATACCTGCGGCAGCATAACCCCGGGTATGCCAAGGGTTTCAAGCAGCTCGTGGTCCCATTCCAGCGACCCTATATTGAACATCATCGTCCTCGACGCATTGGAGTAATCTGTCGCATGAACCCTTTCCCCCGTAAGGTTCCAGAGGAGCCAGGAATCCACGTTCCCAAAGGCGATGTCCCCGCGCTCGGCCCGCTCCCTCAGCCCGGGAACCTCATCCAGGAGCCACCTGACTTTTGTAGCTGAGAAGTAGGCATCGGGGATGAGCCCGGTCTTCTCGCGAATCTCATCGACATGCCCCGATCTCGCCAGTTCATCACATATCGGCGCGGTCCTACGGCACTGCCACACGATAGCATTATAGACGGGCTCACCCGTGGCCCGGTCCCACAGGATCGTCGTCTCGCGCTGGTTCGTGATCCCTATCGCGGCTATATCCCGGGAATCGATCCCTGATTCCCTGATGACCCTCTGCGCTGCATCGAGTTGTGAATTGAGAATGTCCATGGGCCTGTGCTCGACCCACCCGGGCCTGGGATACACCTGCTCGAATTCCCTGGCCGCCATCGCAACAACCTGGCCGTCAACGTTGAACAAGATCGCGCGCGAGCTCGTAGTCCCCTGGTCCAGGGCCATGATATACCTTGCCATAACCGGATGCCCCCGCTCTATACTTCTCGCTCTGGCTTCTCTCTATGTTTTCTCTCTTCATGCTTCCCACTACCTGCTATCCCTCTATGCTTCGATGCTTCGATGCTTCCTCTATACTTCCTACTTCCATACTTCCCGGCCACCTGTTATACTTCGCCTATTATACTTCGACTACTATAGCTATTCTACCTGCTGCCTACCATACTTCGACCACTATAGCTATTGCTATTATCCCTGCTGCATTACGGCTATTAGAATACCAGGATATGATGGGTTCATGCACACCGGAATATAGGTTCCAGCCCCTTAACCCGTTCTCGCAAGACTTCAATCTCGGCCGCTGAAATCCTCGTAAACCGCTCCCCGACATCGAGCGCGACCCGGAAGAGAGCTGGCTCGCCAGGCGGGATCGCCGCAGCTACCGGTTGGGAAAGCGTGAAACGCAGGGCCAGGGCGGCCAGCTCGGGATCGTCTACCGGCTCGTACCAGCACTTAGCGTATCTCCGTTCCCGCCCTTCCGGGACGAGCGTCCTGGCCATGGCCTTTATCGCCAGGCACCCCATACCTTTCATCTGTGCCCGCTCGAGCACCTGTGGACCAAAGCCAGCATTGAAATAATTGACCCAGTTGACCGGGAAGAGCACTGTATCGAATTCAAAGGCATCTATCAGCTTCAATGCTATCTCCACGGAGTGAGCTGAAAAGCCCAGGTGCCGGACGAGCCCCTCCTCCCGCGCCTCGATGAGCGCCTCAATGGCGCCGCCCGGGCCCATCGCCTGTTCGAAGTCCTCCTCCGTGGCCATCCCGTGCAGCTGATAGAGGTCGAAATGGTCTGTCCTCAGCTTGCGAAGGGATTCGCGAAGCTCGGCCGATGCCTCGGCCTTCCTCCTCTTGCCGGTCTTGCATGCAAGGAATATTCCATCCCGCCTGTGCTCGATCGCAGGCCCGAGGCGGTCCTCAGCGTTGCCGTAACTTGGGGCCACGTCAAAATAATTGATGCCGCGGTCGATCGCCTCGGCCACGATGGAATTCGCCTCGCCCTGCTCGAGGTTCATCACCACGATACCACCAAACCCGATTATTGAAACCTCCTCGCCGGTTCTCCCCAGCATACGCCTCTCCATCGCCATTATCCAGATGACCTCCTTCTCTCTATCGCCATTATTCAGATGACCTGCTTCTTGCCACGCTCATGCTCGTTGACCCTCTCATGCTCCCTGTTTTATGCTCGATAATCATATCGGCTATATAGCCTGCCCAGGGTGGTCATACTGGTCATGCCACGCCCGGGTGAGCGCGCCAGGCTCGAGACGGGTGTATTCCTCAACATGGTCATACGAGCTGGGCTGGGTATAGCATATTAGCCAGTTTAATAATAGGCTGATTTATGTTAATCGCGTAACACAACAGTATATAAGACATGGCAACACAGTGTGCGGGCCAGCTTAAGCTGATCATAATAGGACCGACGGTCCGTCAACAAGTTCCTACACTACAATTTTAAGAAAATCGTTCTACTAACTCCGAAAGTTCCCTCCAATCCCGAAAGTTTCATGCTCAATTCATATATGTTTCTCCCTTTCTTCAAACTTTCTTCATATTGACATGCTACAATCAAATCGACTCGAAAAGGAATTCGAGAAATAGAGAAAGAGGAGTCTAAAAGAATCAGTCCAAAAGAATCTGGGAAAGGGGTTGCAAAGACGGTGATGAGAAGGTTTATAGGGTTAGCTCTGGTAACATTACTTATCGTGGGGACGGTAGGCATTGCAGGGGCCGCAGGCAGGCCTGGCAAGCTTGGAGGTCCAGGAGCAGGGGCAGGAGCCTGGGGTGCCGGACCAGCGGCCGGGGCCGCGGGAGGATTCGGCTTCAACGCGAAAGGACTTGAAAGGCTCGCCGGGTATCTTGGGCTCTCGGCCGACCAGCAGCAGCAGCTCCTAAAGCTTCGCCAGGATTTCATAGCAAAAACCCAGGATTTAAGGTTCCAGCTCCAGCAGAAGATGCTCGAACTGCGCCAGCTCTGGTCCCAGACCCCGCCGGATGAGCAGAAAATCTCTGCCAAGACCGCTGAGGTCACCTCGATCCGGGTCAGACTGGCTAACGAGGCGAAAACCCTATTTGATGCGATGAGGAACGTATTGACGCCCGAGCAGCAGAAGAAGCTCGACGATGCCAGCGCCCAGCAATATGGCTGGGGCGCCAGGGGCGGCCGTGGCGGTCGTGGTGGTAGAGGCGGCTTCGGCGGTTTCGGCGGCGGATGCGGCATGATGGGCGGCGGCCTTGGCCCGTGCGGCGGCTATTATGGCAACGCGTGGAGCGCAGGTGCAAACCAGTAATCATCACAGCCCATAGCGCCAGGAATATATAGTTCGGTAAATATATAGTTCGGTACAGTAAGATAACATCAAATAACCTTGCTCGTATCCGGGCCTGAATACCGTGGCCCGGATGCGAGCCTTTCTATAGCCTTTCTGTATACAAGCCTTCTATGATTCAAAGATTCAAAGAAATGCGAGCAATAGCGCCGCAAGCTCAACCGCCAACGCGGGCGCCCAAAGGGAATTCTGCACCCTTGTAAAGCTAGCCTTGAAATAGTCCACTGTGAGAACAAGGCATAGGTGGGCTGGCGACAGCATCGCCCCTACAAAACCGCTCACGAAGGCGAATACTACGAGAGAAAGGTCAACACCGCCTGCGGTGCGCAATATCCCCATAAGGAGTGGGAACGCGATCCCAGGGACCGTGACCCCGAGGCCCGTCGAAAACGCCACCAAAAACGGCAGGATGCATAGGAGAATCATGGGCGGGACTCCTGTAGCACCGAGGAAAGCAGATATTTGATTCAGCGCGCCGCTTGCCACGAGGATATCCCTGAACAGCATAACCCCGAGGACGAGGAAGACTACATTCAAAGAAAAGCCTTCGCGCACAAGCTTCCATACATCCCCTGGCGAATACATCCCCACTATTATCATAATCATGAGGACGGCTGCGACGGCAACCGCTATATCCAGTTTCAAGATCGTGACGCCCACCACGATCGCGATGACCGGACTGAGCGCTGTCAGGGCATCAAGCGCGCAGGATATCCTATTCGCTGGCGCCGGCCCCCCCGCCGCCTTCACTGGTGCTAACGTCGCCGGACCTGCTGACGTTGCCAGGGGTTCCAGCGCTGGCGGCGTCAGTGTTGCCGTGGCCGCGCTCGCTGCCTTATCGCTCGCCATCTCACCGTTCCCCGTCTCCCTGCTTATCATCCCCTTGCTCGTCATTCCCTTAAATGCAGGAATCATCCCCGCCACGACCGTAATCGGTACCATGGGGAGCATCGCCATTATAAGCCGGTCCAGGGGTAAATTCAGAACCTGACCCGCCACGATGATAGAAGGGTAGATCGGCATGACGCACTCCCAGATATGCCTGTACCAGTAGTTGATAAATGCCTTGCGCTCGGGGACGATCTCGAGGTCCGTTGTGACCTGGTGGACCAGGGGCGCAGAGAAGCGCGCCCCGCCCGCCGACGGTAGGAGCCCGAGAAACGCCGGCAGGGCAGCCATGATAATGCGCCGGTCCGCAATCAGGACGCGAAGTGCGCCCACCATTCTCTGCATCAGCCCTGCACGTCTCATCGCATGCTCCAGAAACGCGATCAAGACCAGGGCGATGATAAGCCCCAGCGTATCAGGGGATGTAGCGGACTTTATAGCGGTCACACCCAGCGACGCGACCCCCATTCCTGAACTGACCCCAAGTGCTGCCGCGGCAAGGAGCATCGTAAGCCCGAGATTCAGGTTGCGTCGTAGCAGGACTATCATAAGTAGGCAGACTGCGATAAGGCGCAGGAGTTCTAACATGTGGTTTTCAAACCTTTCTTTTCGAATCTTCTTTCGAACCTTCAATATAGGTTCTTCGACGGGTTGCACCTGAGTCCTCCCGGGCGGGATCGAGTACTCTTACAAAATATGTCTAAAAAATACCCCCTTGACTTGCCAGGAAAATAATGGTATGATGAAGACAGTAAATATATACACTCGCTTTCTTGCTCACAGTCTCCCTGCGGAGGGAAGCGCTTTGGAATTGGATGTAGCACATATCGTACCTGCCCAGGCTACGCTAGCTGGAGATGAGCGTGCTTCGCGCAGCGAAATCGCCACTACCGGCGAGGATACGGAGGGAAGGTCCAAGATGGACTGGCAGGCTAAGTATCTGGAGAAACTAGGCCAGGATATAACCGACTTGCGCATGGATATCCGCCAGCTCGATGACCGCCTTTCAGCTTCCATAGAACGCCTATCCTCAGAGGTGACGGAGGTACACTCCGTGCTCGTCACGCGGGCGGAATTCCATTCCCGAATGGATCAACAGAAAAATGAACTTATGAGCCAGATAAGAATCGAGCTCTTGGAGAGAATAGACCGGCAGCAAAACGAGCTCATAGGAAGATCGAATCAACAAAAAGGTGAACTCTCGGATAAGATTGACCTGCAAAGAATTGATCTCACGGACAGGATGGACCAACAAAAAAATGAGCTCTTTGAGAGAATAGACCGGCAGAAAGACGAACTCGTAGGGAAAATAGAGCAGCAAAAGACTGAACTTATAGATAGGATGAACCTGCAAAAGGATGAACTCATAGATAGGATGGATCGACAAAAGGATGAGCTCATAGATAGGATGGATCGACAAAAGGACGAGCTCACAAAGAGGATGGATCAGCAGAAAGACGAGCTCATAGATAGGATGAACCTACAGAAAGCCGAACTTATAGATAAAATTGAGCAGCAAGGGGCCTATCTTAATGATAGAATGGAGCGGCAGGGAATCTATCTTATTAACAGGATGGAGCAACAAGGGGTCCATCTCATGGACAAAATGGAACAACAAGGGGCCTATCTTGCTGATAGGATCGACCGGCAGCGGATCGATCTCTGTGACAGAATGGATAAACAGGATTCACTGCTCGGCATGCGAATGGATCGCCTCGAGGGCGAGATGAAAATTTTACGGCAGGAGCTCCATACCACAACCCGCTGGATGATAGGCACAGTGATCACTATGGTTATCGGGTTCGCCACGATCCTGATGAAGATTTAAACTTGAGAGCGCCAGGATCTTTACCACCGGCGCTCTCTCACATTTTGACTCATACCGTCTGAGGCGTTTGCCGTCAGCCACCAGGATCAGGCTGCCGGGTTAAGTTGCTAAGTTAACCACCGTCACCGTTTCAGCCGACCTCAGCCAATAACCACCACTCCACTACTTATGCTTATCGTTATACTCATGCTTATCCGCTCACCGGACTTTACAGGCCTACCGGATAGTCGTCGGGATGAACATATCAATCAGCCCAATAACAAACGCGGCTATCAACGCCCCCAGCACGGTCACGCGCATGGTCGGCACGACGAACTGCGCCACGTAGATCACGGCAGCGGATACCAGAAATCCGACGATCCCGCGGCCGTAAGGCGACACGCCCCTTCCGATAACGGCCTCAATGATGTAGCCGATTATCGTGATTACCGCAGCTGCAATCAGGGCGTTGACGAAACTCAAAGTGCTGAACCCCGGGACAATTAGCCCGACAAACATTAAGACCAGCGCGGATACGATAAACCTCACCAGGTGACGTATCCAATCATTCACTTGGCTTCACCCCCCATGACATAGGATTTCCTGACTACACTACACCTATATCTTCACCATATCCTCGATAAATATGCATGCGATAACAGCAAGGATTTACAATAGGGGGTGATTTTACCGGGTCACAACCAGGTCACACCTTATTATCGCTCCCAAGCATCCTGATAACAGACCTCACGACCTTCTTCATCGACTCCTTGGCATGCCCCATCACTTTCATCAGGTCAAGGTTTTCAGGATGTTCACTGCAAAATTCCATAAAGTTCCTTATAAGCGCCTCCCGGGATGCCGTGCTTATATTGAGCTTCGCCACGCCGAGGCTTACAGCCTTCTTGATATCCGCTTCAGATAGGCCCGTCCCGCCGTGCAAGACTAGAGGCATGCCAAGAAGCTTATTTATCCTATCCAGCCTGTCGAAATCCAGTCTAGGTTCATGCTTGTAGAGGCCATGCGCTGTCCCAATGGCAATCGCAAGGGTATCGACATCCGTCTCCTCAACGAAGCTCCTGGCCTCCTCGGGATCTGTCATGAAGGCATCAGGACTCGAATTTCGTATATCGAACTCTTCGCCTCCGATCCTTCCCAGCTCGGCCTCTACAGTCACGCCAACAGCGTGGGCTACCCTCACGATCTCCCTGGTTTGAGCGACATTATCACGGAACGGGAGGGTAGAGCAATCGATCATAACCGAGGTGAGGCCGCTGCGGATGCTCCGGATCGCATCATCGAATGTCTTGCCGTGGTCGAGGTGCAGCGCGAGAATAACACCGTGGTTATCAGCGATGCTTCTCACCATACCCGGCAGGACATTCCACCCCGCGTACTCGAGCTCTGACGGGGCCGCCTGGACTATCACAGGGGAATTTTCCTCCTCGGCGACCTCTATCACAGCCTGGACCATCTCCAGGTTATTTACATTGAACGCCCCGAGCGCATATCCTTTCTTGTAGGCTTCGTTCAAGAGTTCAATCATTGGAACGACTGGCATATTAAGTTTCCTCCTAGAAATCTGTATTATGAGACCCGATCATTTGTATTATGATTTACGAGACCTGATTATGAGACCCACGACAAGTCCGCGTCACAGAACTCACAATCTCGTGTGATCACTTCGTATGGTAAATCCAGCTAACCCAGCCAATTTGCCTGACCCCGCTAATCCGGGACCAGACCAGTCAGAACCAGGTCTGCCGTTAATAATACATGGCGCCATCAATTAATACATAGCCAGAATCCCTGCGGTATAGGAGTCACCCAGCCCCACCGTGCACGCGGGCCGCTCCACGTTCCTGGCCGGGGAGAATACAATCCAGGCGCGCCCGCTGCTCCATCGCCCGTTGGCCCGTCGCCCGCTGACCCCTCCTTCACCGGCGTCGCGCCACTGCCCGGACTCCTGCACCTTCACAGGCCGCTGCGCAGGCCCGGCGGATTGCCGGCCGAGCACGATCTCCTTTCGCCCCCCGGCGAGCCCGATGCTCTCCTGCAACCGGCGTTCAACATCCAGCCCCCTGACGCTCAGGGGCAGGCTGGTATTCCGAGCGACCGCCTCGAGATCGCCGAACGCCCCGGTCCTCGCCCTGTTGGCGGCGAGAAGGGAGGCCACCAGCTGGGCCCGCTGCTCCTTCTCCGGGTCCAGGCGCGTTGCAGATAGTGAGAAATCCCGGGTATGCAGGTTAACCCTCTTAAGCCCATAGGCCTCAAGCAGCCCCATCAGTGTCTCGACGGAGCGCACCGGGTCGCGGTCCGCCTGAACCCCGGTGATATCTCGAAATTCATCCTCATTCATCCCTACGCTATCCACCATACGGTAGAGGTGCTCAATCATATATCTCCGCCCTTCACCGCACCTCGTATCCCCCTCCTCGAGGTGAATAAGCGCTCCGGCATTGCGCGACCGGAATTCTCTCACGAACTCCGCGACGCGGTCCACCCGGTCGACCCAGTCCTCATCAGCCCTCAATGCATTGAAACCCGTGACGAGCAGCGAGCTGATGGCGGGCGCGTGATTCAACACGTAGTCTATGAAATCACCATCGATCTCGAAAGACGAAAGCATACGATCATACGGCAGAATGATCCTATTTGAGGTAACAGGCCGTATCGTCCTCCCCGCGACCGTGACCTCCAGTCCAGGGTCATATTCGATGATGAAATGGAGCTCATCCGGATCGCTCTCCCTGCAGGCCTCGAGCGGCGCGAGGAGATCCCCGCCCCGGGGAATCCTGATCCGGCTGTTGAGGTGTTTAGCCTGCCCACATGAGAGGTTTGGGGCATGCAAGGCGCATTGAAAACCCAGGCTCGATAGGGCGTTGGCTGCCTGGGCCCCGGTCCCCCCGATCTTGAAGTCCCCCGGGAACTTCACCTTGAGCCATTCCGCCATCTCCCCCGTAGCTACCTGCCACTCGCCTCCCCTGCCCTCCTCCAGGAGGCGCACCAAAACCGCGATGAAATCCTGCGGGGTCCTTATCACCCGCGGCAGGGATGTATTGCCCGTATTGCCAGGCCTGCCACCTGCTATATCGATAGGCATGCCGCCTGGCATATAGCCGGATATGCCATCGCCGGATATGCGGACCGGGCCACCCTCGTCCACCCTCTTTGAGCCCTGCGCCGGCCCCCGAGCCTGCTCGTCTCGAGCCTGCCGGTCCCGCGCCCATGCCGCTACCTCACCCATGACCTCCTCTATGACCTGGCCCGTCTCCCTGCTTTGAAGCTTGTGGACCATATCTAGATTAACCGTGAAGCCGCACGCTATAAGCCATCCTCCATCCTCACCCTCACCTTTATCCTCTTTTCTCGCAAGCCGTCGCTTTCTCTCGAGCTCCCGGCGGAGGGCATCCAAGGCCTCACGATATTTTTCATGCCAATATGCCCCACTTGTTTCCATCAATTCTATTGATCCCGTTCCTATTGATCCCGTTGATCCCATTACCATTATTTACCCCTTAACAGCCCCGGCAGTTAGCCCCGAGATTATCCTCCGCTGGAAGACCAGCACGAGTATTATCAATGGAATAGTCACTATAACTGACGCCGCTGCGATGCTCCCCCATGGCACGTGGTACATGGTCGGCAACATGGCGATCCCGACCGGGATCGTCTGAGCCTGAATTGTTTTTGTAAACGTAAGGGCGAAGAGAAACTCATTCCATGCCGCAATGAAGACCAGGATGGCTGTGGTGAACATCCCGGGAGCCGCAATTGGCAGGATCACCTTCCAGAATGCCTGAAGGGGCGAGCACCCGTCGATCTTTGCGGCCTCCTCCAGCTCCGCCGGGATCTCCCTGAAAAAGCTTGTTAGAATCCACAGGGTCAGCGGCATGGCGAAAGTAGTATATGGCAATATGAGGGCCGGATACGTATTGAGCAGCCTCAAATTGCGCATAACTATATAAAGGGGGCTCACGATCGCGATCTCAGGGAACATGGACACGGCGAGCACCATGCTCAGTATGATCATCTTCCCCTTCATCCGAAGCCGCCCGAGCGCGTACGCGGCGAACGACCCCACCACGAGGCAGAATACCGTAGTGGCCGAGGCCACTATCACGCTATTCATGATGTACTTGCCAAACGGCCGCTCAAACACCCTGATGTAGTGTTCCACGGTGACCTGGCTCGGCAAGAGTGGTGGGAGGGTCGTCAGCTCTCTTGCAGGCTTTATGGATGTTATAATCTGCCATGCAAAGGGCCCCACGCACCCCAGCACGATAAGGAAGACGAGAAAATAAAATGCCCCTCTGCTGAGCCAGTCCTGCGTATTTCGAGAGAATCTCATGTCCCAATCCAGCCCTCCCTAACTCGACCTGCTCCCTAGCCTGATGAAGTTCAGGAAAACCAGGCTTATGATGGCTACGGAGATAAACATGCTCACCGCAAGGGCCGACCCATAGCCGAAATTTGACGTCGAAAACAGCACCTTATATGTATAAGTCGATAAGACCTCCGTCGCGTCCGCTGGCCCGCCGCCCGTCAGGACGAAAATCAAGGCGAACACCCTGAAAGCATCCAGGGTCCGCAAAAGCACGGCAACCAGGCCTATGGGAAGCAACAGCGGCAGCATTATGCGGGTGAAGCGCTGCCACCAGTTTGCCCCATCTATCATCGCAGCCTCATACAGGTCATGGGAGATCGTCTGCAAGCCAGCCAGGAGTATGAGGGCGATGAAGGGCGTGGTTTTCCAGACATCCGCCATGATCGCGCAGCCCATTGCTAGCTTCCCATCTCCAAGCCAGTTGAGATAGGTGGATACGATGTGAAACCTCTTGAGGAGGAAGTTGAGCAAGCCATAATCCGTGTTGAAAATCCACTTCCACATGGTCGAGGTGACCACCGTTGGAATTGCCCAGGGCACGAGGACGGACGCTCTGACAGCGCCCCTGCCTCTAAACGCGCCGTTCATGACCAGCGCCATTACTAGGCCCAGAAGGGCCTCCAGGGCCACAGATACAGCCGTGAAATACACCGTATTGTGCAGGGCATTCCTGAACCCCGGGTCGCCGGCCATAGTCCTGAAATTCTCCAGGCCTATAAATCTATTAGTCCGGAAGATGAGAGATATATCATGAAGGCTCATCCAGAACGCCGCCAGGGTGGGCCAGAAGGCCATGACAGCCACAACGGCCAGCGCCGGTATGACAAGGAAATAGCCGAGATTCTTTTCGGATACCTGCAATTTCCCCAATTTCCCAATGTATGTCATGTATGTCACCTTTCTAGATGACACAGAGGGGCGCCCCCGGAGGCCGGGATTCCGGCCAGGCCCCGGGGGCCGATCCTCTGCACTTCTGATTGCTTCTTAGGATTACTACAGACTTCAGGGTGCTGCAGACTTCAGGGTATCTTAGACCTCAGATTATCTTAGACTCCAGATTACCTCTCCGGACTTCGGATCACTTCTTCAGAAGCGCCTTTATCTTCTCCGCCGCAGCGTCCACCGCCTGCTTGGGCGTCTGCTTATTAGTCAGGAGCTTTGAGAACTCCGACTGCAGAACCAACGATATCTCAGGGTATCGCGGGTGTATCGGCCTCGGCGTCGCGTATACGAACACATCCTTGAGCGATACAAGGAACGGGTTCTGCTTCGCGAGCTTCGCATTGTCATACACCGCGGGTCTCGTCGGCGCAAAGGATATCTTTTGAGCGAAGTAGAGCTGGGACTCAGGGTTGGAGAGGAATTTTGCCAGCTCTGCAGCTTCCTTCGGGTGCTCGCTGTACTTATTCACACCAAACTGGTAGCCGCCAAGGCAAGATGCGCTCTTGGAGCCCTTGAACGCCGGTATCGGCGCAATGCCGACCTTGCCGACGACCTTCGACTCCTTGGGATCCTGGGCTATGTTCCATACATAGGACCAGTTGCGCAGGAATATCGCATTGCCCGAAGTGAAAACCTGGCGGCTCGGCTCCTCGTCGTAGGTGTTTACGGACTCTGGCGTTATCTTGTATTTGTAGATGAGATCATACATAAGCTGCGCCGCTCGCAGCCCCTGCTCGTTATTGATCAC
Source organism: Bacillota bacterium (assembly GCA_013178125.1). Lineage (NCBI taxonomy): Bacteria > Bacillati > Bacillota > Bacillota bacterium. The sequence goes on from JABLXJ010000005.1 coordinate 39,612, forward strand.
AACATTCCCCTTGTCATCCAGGACGGCCCCATCGCTACCAAGGAACTCAACAAGGTCGCACACGAGAACCTCCGCTTGCCTTCCCTGCCAGATGAAGCCGTGGAGGTTGGGGTTCTTCTCTCCCTTCAAGATAACCTGGGCCTGGTGAACCAGCTCATCCCATGTTTTCGGCGGCTTGAACCCGTACTTGTCGAGGAGATCTTTACGGTAGTAAAGCATACCTGCATCAAGATACCAGGGCATGCCAACCTGGTAACCCTTATACGATACCGTCTCAATTGCTCCCTTGAAATAGTTGGCCTTCTCCTGCGCTGCTATATAAGGGTCCATATTGAGGAGCCAGCCAGCCTCGCCGAATTCGGGGAACCAGATACAGTCGATGGTAAATACATCGATGTCCCCCGTTTCGCCGGCCAGCGTTGTCACGAGATACTGGTGGATCTCAGTGCTGTAATTGGGGGAAGGCATCTCAACGAATTCGACCTCGACATTCGGATGAAGCTTCTCAAAGCGCCGTATCAGCAACGGCATCGTATCGATCCCGAAGGTCTTCATGCTCGCGAGCGTGATCTTTATCTTCTCCTGAGCCCCTGCTACCGGGACCATCAGAGCAGTCAAAAACAGGCAGGCGAGCAGCCCCGAAATCAGAATCCTCCTCACTATCATACAGCCACGGTTGCCTATTAGAGTCTTCATTGTCATCCTTGACCTCCTTCGTTCCTTCGCGAATATTTGCCGGTATGCCCGGCAACACTCATCGGTAAATGCTCTCCAACTGTGAAATTTATTTTCATGGACGATACAAAAAATGCCTAAAACTTCCTATCAACCACCACCTCCCCCGTCTTTCTTATGTACGCAAGCGATTGCGAGAAGCGGCGGAGAGCAACACCGACATATAGGGTATCGATGATTGCGAATTCAGCGATGCGGGACGCCATGGCCTCGTCCCTGAACGTCGTCTCATCCGATGTGGTGAAAAGCTGGATCGCCGCGACCTGGGTAATAGGCGACTTGGAATGGTTGGTTATGCAAATTGTAGTCGCGCCAGCCTCTCTGGCCAGTCCCAGGGACTCCACTGTATCTTTGGAGCTACCCGAGTGGGATATGCCGATTGCCACATCGTATTTGGTTAACAAGGTCGCTGACATGGCCTGGATGGCGGGGTCGAAATAAAGCGAGGACGGCACGCCGATCCTCAAAAACCTGTAATGCGCATCCAGGGCCACGGGAATGGAGTTCCCCGCGGCATAGAACTCGACCTTCCGGGCCACCGCTATAGCCTGGACCGCCTTCTCTATTTCGGCCGCGTCAAGTATCTTCTTTGTATCATGAAGCGCCTGCATATCCGAGTGGAATACCTTTTCGATCACCTGAGCCACATCATCGTCTTCTCTTATATCCTCATGCACGAGGCGGAGGGGGGAAACTATCTCGCCGGCCAGGGTTATCTTGAGCTCATGATACCCTTTATAGCCAAGGCTCTGGCAAAACCTCACCACGGTAGCCTCACTCACGCCGCTCCTCTCGGCGACCTCAGTAATCGAGAGGTGAATTATGTCCTCCGGGTGGCTGAGGACAAAGCTCGCGACCTTCTGCTCGGCCTGGTAGAGGGATGAATACATTTGACGAATCCTGGCGAGACATGCACCCGCCTGGTCTGGTTGGACCGACATGGCTCCTTTTCCCCTTGACATGCAAATTTCTGTATGTAATTTCTGTATGTGATGTTTACTACACGTTATATTTACTACATGTTAAGGAGAATTCCTTCTTCCATGAAAGAAAATTTTATAAACAAAAAATTCCTATATAATCAGCCTGCGCTAGAAAAGATTTGACACGTATCCATAACACGTGCTATAATCAACGCACAAGGCAGGGAGCCAAAAGGTTGAAGAGCTATTCATCACGGAAAATCCTTCAAATATTATACAAAGATGGTTGGATGGAGAAAAATCAAAGAGGATCGCATATACAACTTATTCACCCAACCAAACCAGGTAAGGTAACGGTTCCCCATCCTAGAAAAGACCTAGATCCTAAGACGGTGATGACCATCCTCAAGCAGGCAGGGCTCAGCAAAGACAAGCTCCGCTGAAAAGGAGGCTAAATGCATGGATAAATATATATTTCCGGCTATCTTCGAGCCAGGGGAGAAAAAGGGGTACTGCGTAACCTTCCCCGACCTACCTGGCTGCGTTACCGAGGGAGATTCCCTGGAGGAAGCTCTCCGTATGGCCAGGGAGGCTTTGGAACTCCACTTATATGGTTTGGAGGAGGATGGAGACCCTATACCCAGTGCAACCCCCCCAGACAGGATTAATGTCCCAAGAGGAGCCTTTATAACCTTTATTGAAACATGGATGCCTCTTGTTAGAGACGAAATGGCAAACAAGGCTGTAAAGAAAACCCTAACCATACCAAAGTGGCTCAATGACCTGGCAGAACAGCAAAAGGTCAATTTCTCTCGTGTCCTGCAGAGAGCTCTAAAGGATTACCTCGGCATCCATGACTACTCCGGCCACCCCAGGAAGCAACCCTAGCTAAGCGGCCGCTACCATCATCTCCGCGCCGCCTTATCTTATTATCTCTGCGCCGTCCAGGCGTCCATCCCGTACTTGGTAGCCGCGAGCTCCTCGGCGAGGGCAAGTTCATCGGGGGTGAGCTGGCCCTCCTCAAAGTCAATCTCGAAGTCAACCTGCATAGCAGAGCCTTGCATCGCATCGCGAAAATACTCTCGAACCCCCCAGGCGACGGCGTCGCAGACCTCCTCAAATCCCACAGGCCGGCCGAGCAACTCCGACAGCGAAGTAGCCTTTTCCCGGAGCTCCGCGGCGACCCTATCCTGCTCGGCGGGATCCTTGAACTTAAAAATGCTTACAAGCTTTTGGATATCGAAGTCAAGCAAAATGGAGCCATGCTGCAAAAGCACACCCGCGATGCGGGCCTGGGCGCTGCCGACGAGCTTGCGGCCGTCCTCCGCTACAACCTCATACCAAGAGGGGGCATCAAAGCATGCAGCGGACTGGCATTCACGGGGGGAAGCCTCGCGATGCGGGCCTGGACGCCCGGCAAGCCGGCCGCCCTGAATCCTGGCTGTCACGCCGAACCGGCCGAGCCCCTTGATTATCCCGCTCGTCGCAATGCTGAAAGAGGCGCCCAGGTCCCGTGGGATGAACGGGTTAGATTCGCTTACGATGAAGCTGTAAGTAACCTCCATGTCATGGAGCACGGCCCGGCCGCCCGTTGGCCTTCGCACGACGTCCACGCCGAGCCGCCTGCAGGCCTCGGTGTCGACCTCGCGGTGAAAGGACTGGAGTCGTCCGAGGGATAGGGCCGGAGGCCTCCACCCATATAGCCTAAAGGTCGGAGGGGCTTTCCCCTGAGCATGACACCTCAATATGGCCTCATCCACAGCCATATTAAAGGCCCCTGTATTATATCCTGTTCGCAGTAGCCGCCATTTCGTATTCAACCAGCGCTAGAGATCCCGTCCACCCGGATGGGGAGAAAAGCGCCGTCCCTCCCTTCATCAATATGATAGCCCGGGCAACCCCATCTCCTCGATAGCTTGCCGCACCTCATCCCCCGCAAGCGACCTCGGGTAGTTGTAAATCATACCCCCAGGCCTTTCGTTATAATAGGGCCGGTTACACTCAACGCACCCCGAGGTCCTGAAGGCGTCCCCTGGCGCGAGAATGCGCGCAAGCTCGGAGGGGGAGATGCCTAATCCAGCTACCCTCGACTCCCCACCTTCACCGCTAAAGGTGAAGGACTCGACCCTGGAGATGCCCTTGACGATAAGGTGCCTGCCCGCCTGGATGCGCCGGTAGGCCCCGATATCGGGCGGGCAGCGGTTCTCCAGCGGCGTTCCCTTGACCGGGGTGAAGGCGAACAGCCCAACGGCGATACCGCCGTCATGCAGACGCTGGATTAGCTTCAAAGCCTCCTCCTCGGTCTCGCCCAGGCCTACTATAATGTGCGTGCTCACTTTTCCCGGGAAATTTCTCGCCGCGCGCTCGAGTAAATCAAGGGTTTGCGTGAACGAGCCGCCCTTTATGTCGCGAAATATCCGCTCGTTCGCGGCATCCAGGGCTATACCTATCCTCTCCACTCCGAGGGCGAAGAGCTCCTCGATCTCATCGAGCCGCCCTGGGTGATATGAGACCGAAATAGGGATGCCCGGCACGCTGCCAGCGGCACATCCACTGTGACCACTGGCCCCAACACCAACCATGGCCCCAGCGGGCCCGATCCCCGCAACCCCGGCGACCTCGCGGCGAAACGCCTCCTGCAGGGCCATGACAGCCTCCTTCACGTCCTCCAGCACACCCGGCCTGCTCGTGACCTGAAAGCACACCCGCCTGATCACACCCACAGCATTTCTCGCTATCGCCCCCACCACATCGTCCAGCGGGAAGGATGGCCATACAACCCGGGACAGCATATCCTTCTCCTTCACCACGACATCCTTCTCATTTCTCTCGTCGCCGGCGCGCCCGCTCGCTACCGCGCTCGCCTGGGCGCAAAAGGCGCAGGCCCTCACGCAACCGCCCTCCGTCAGGAGATATGCGGTCGTCGGGTCGACATTGTTCCTCCCCCTGACGAGCCCGAGCAGGATCGCGGTCCCGAGGGAAACCCGGATAGACTTCAAAATGAGCAACACTCCTCTCGCCACGCAACATCAATCCCAAGGCTTTCAGCGTAGGCCACAGCCCCTCTAGCCGGGAGGACGATCCGGTCCAGCCCTGCATCGATGGCGAGCCTGTCCACCTTTTCCCGGTAAACCCCGTGTGGCCGCATGCAGCCCAGGTAGAGCGGGGTCCCCGGGAAACGCTGCCTCGCGTATTCAAAGACGCGCCCCACCTCCCGGAGTTCAGGCGGAGAGGCCGATTCATAGCGCGTGCCCCGCGTAGGAATGAGCACTAAAAATATGATAGCGTCAACCCCCAGCTCGTGTAGGATATCAATCGACCGGAACTCGCCGCGCACCTCGCCGCCTTTTATCCCGATACAGATGTGCGGCACAACTCGGGCATATCTTCGCAACGCGATATAGGTCCTCACATAATCCTCGCCCCGCCCCGGCAGCCCATAAACCTCCTCTATGGTTTCATCATCCACCACAAAATCGAAGGATACGACGCTCGCCACCTCGCCCAGCCTCCGCGCCTCGTCCTCATCGAGAAGCCCGGGGTGGATATTCAGCCTGAACTTCTTGCCCAGCTCCCTGACGGCATCCAGGCTCTCCAGAATCGGGACCTTCCCGTTCCTATCGCAGCCGCCGCTCACAAGACAGCTCCTGATCACATTCTTATCCAATTGCTCCCACCGATCCCGGGTAAGCATGTGCCGGAGATAATGCCCGTTGCAGTGCGCGCACTTGAGCGCACATGCCGTCCCTGTAACACTCACGACCCCGGTCCGGAATGGGTTGACAAACTCCAACGTAGCCTGGGCCTCCTTGCAGCAGTAACTTCATCCAGCCGCCCGACAACTGTAGTTTTCGGAGCAGCCTTGAGCTCCTCCGGAGCCCTCGCGGCGCGCTCCTTTATATCTATCATAGCGTCCACAAACGCATCCAGCACCTCTTTGGGCTCCGTCTCCGTGGGCTCGATCATAATGGCTTCCTTTATTATAGCAGGAAAATATATGGTTGGGGCATGAAAACCATAATCCAGCAGCGCCTTCGCAACATCCATTGTATGTACGCCATGCTCCGCAAGATCTCTTCCTGATAGCACGAACTCATGTTTGCAGTGGCGGTCGTAGGGCAGGATGTAATGCCCGGACAGCCTCCGCATCACGTAGTTGGCGTTCAACACAGCGTTTTCGGCAACCCGCCTGAGCCCGTCAGCCCCGAGCGCGCGGATATAAGCATAAGCCTTCACGAGCACCCCGAAATTCCCATAGAACGCCCTGACCCTGCCGATGGAAAGAGGCCGGTCATAATTCAGCCAGTAGCACACCCGCTCCCCACATGAATTTTGCCACCCATTCTGCCCCCCTTCCCGCCCGGCGCTCCCGCCTCGCCCGCTGGATTCATGCCCCTCGGACCCCGCCGGTATGACCTCCATCTCCACAGTCGGCACAGGCAGGAAGGGCACGAGATCGGAATTTACCCCAACGGGCCCCGCACCCGGCCCACCCCCGCCATGCGGGGTCGAGAAGGTCTTGTGCAGGTTGAAATGCACCACATCAAATCCCATGTCGCCGGGCCGAGCTATCCCAAGGGTCGCATTCATATTCGCCCCATCATAATAAAGAAGGCCACCGCTATCGTGAATAATCCTCGCTATCTCGACGATGTTCTCATCGAACAGGCCCAGCGTATTCGGGTTGGTCAACATCAGGGCGGCCGTATCCTCGCCCACCAGCGCCCTCAGGTCAGCGATATCGACCCCGCCACGCTCATCCGACTTCACCTCGACGACCTGATAGCCGCATAGCGCGGCGCTGGCGGGGTTGGTCCCGTGAGCCGAGTCCGGGATGATAACCTTCCTGCGCCGCCCACCCTCGCCCCTGTGCTCATGATATGCCTTTATCATCATGAGCCCCGTAAGCTCACCGTGAGCCCCCGCCGCGGGCTGTAACGTCACGCGCTCCATCCCGCTGATCGCCGCGAGGTAGCCCTCGAGCCTATACATGAGCTCCAGAGCGCCCTGCACCAACTCCTCCGGCTCATAGGGGTGCAGGCGCGTAAACCCCGGAAGGCTCGCGACATCCTCGTTGACCTTGGGGTTATATTTCATGGTGCACGACCCCAAAGGATAAAACCCCACATCCACACCGTAATTCAGCTGGGAGAGCCTCGTGAAGTGGCGTATGACCTCGATCTCGCTCACCTCAGGCAAGCGCGGCTCGCCCTGGCGCAAGAATTCAGGGGGAATCAGCTCCTCGACCTCACGCTCGGGCACATCGCATTCAGGGAGGGAATAGCCTCGCCGGCCATCCGAACCCAGTTCAAATATTAGCGGTTCAACCTCGCCCCTGGGCCGGCTGCGCCAGCCCTGCCGCCATTCTTGCCCGGGCTGCAACTGCTCCGCGCCATTCATCCGCTCCATGCACCACAACCTCCCCATTATCGTATCATCCTGGAGCCTGGCATTCAATCACCCGAAAGCATGATTTTCGAGTCTCGACCGCTTTTCTAGCCTCGATCGCACAAAGTATAGATGGGCTATCCTGGCAAAAGCGCGTCTGCAATGGCATCTACGAGCCTATCCATCTCGATCTTCGTCCTTTTCTCAGTTACGCAGAGGAGGGCGGCGTTGCCGGGCCTGAGACCCCATATCATGCCGTCCTTGTCTTTGTCCTTACCGTCGCTACCGGCACTGTTATCATTATGGCAGCTACCATTATGGCAACCGCCGCCCCCAGCGCTCTCAGTGCCCTCAGCACCATAAAAACGCGCAAGCGGGAGGGGCCCTATGATCTTCTCAGCGAGGAGCCTGCGGTTTATCGCGTCCCAGCTATGGCTATGGGCCGGGTTCCGGTCAGGAATCTCTACTACAAATTCCTTGAAAAAGGGCGTGCCGAATGGCAACCGGAATCCTTCCACACCCTTCAATCTCTCCGCCAGCACCCCCGCCAGATAATGCGACTTTTGCAGGCAAAGCCGCGCCACCTCGCGGATGCCCGCCTTCCCCAAAAGGGACAGGTATACCGCCGCGGCGAGCGCGCACAGGGCCTCGTTGGAACATATATTCGACGTGGCCCGCTCCCGCCGCACATGCTGCTCCCTGGCCTGGAGCGTGAGCACGAATCCCCTCCGCCCCGCGGCATCCCTGGCTTCCCCGACAACGCGCCCGGGCATATAGCGGACAAGGTCGGCGCGGCATGCGAAAAATCCGAGATAGGGACCTCCAAACCAGAGCGGGTTCCCGAGCGCCTGCCCCTCGCCCACCGTGATATCGGCGCCGTATTCGCCTGGCGGTGCGAGGAGCCCCAGGGAGATCGGGTCCACGCTCGCTACAAACAGCGTCCCTCGCTCATGAGTGAGCTCCGACGCCTCCCGCATCCGCTCGATGACCCCGAAGAAGTTCGGGCTCTGCATAATGACGCATGCTGTCTTATCGGTTATCGCATCCCCCAGGATGCCGATGTCTGTGCGGCCATATTCCCCGCGATCGCTTAGGTCCAGCCTCCCCACCGGGCCTGCGAGGATCGGAATCTCGCGCACGGTCATCCCGAGGTTGCGCGCATAGGTCCTGAGGGTGAGCCGGTGCTCCGGGTGAACCGCCTTCGACACCAGGACCTCGTCTCGTTTGGTAAATTTGCGCGCCAGGATGGCCGCCTCGGCAACCGCGCTCGCCCCATCGTAGAGCGACGCGTTGCTTATATCCATGGCCGTGAGCTCGCAGATCAGGGATTGGTATTCAAAGATGGATGTAAGCGTCCCCTGGCTGACCTCGGCCTGGTAGGGGGTATAGGCCGTGTAGAACTCCGATCGCCCGGCTATATGAGAAACCGCGCTCGGGATGAAATGATCGTACGCGCCCGCGCCCCGGAAGCAGACATATTCATCGAGCGTGCCGTTTTTCCGGGCAAGTCTAGCCATATGCTGCGTTAGCTCATATTCTGACATGGCCGCGGGAAGGGACATGCTGCCACCTGTGGGGCCGGCCCCGGTGGCGCCAGCTATCCCAGCTGAGCCCGATTTGGCCGATTCGGCCGATCTAGCCGGATCAGCCGGGCCGGACGGGCCGGACGGGCCGGACGGGCCGGACGGGCCGGGCGATCGCACCTCTCCGGGGATGTCCGCGAAAAGCTCTTCTATGGACGCCACACCTATAGCATCAAGCATCTCCTGGCGGTCCCTGTCCGTATTTGGGATGTAATCCATCACACCTCGCCTCCCCTCACCGGTCACCGGAACTCATCCTGCGCGAAGGCCCTGTATAAAGGCCTCGTATTCCCCGGCGGTCATCAGTGAATCTATCTCGCCAGGGTCGGACATCTCCAGCACGCAGATCCACCCCTCCCCATACGGGTCATCGTTGATATATTCAGGGTGACCCTCGAGCGCGCTATTCACCTCCACCACAGTCCCGCTAACTGGCGCGTATATCACATCCGCCGTCTTCATGGAATCAATATCCGCAAGCTCCCCGCCTAACTCAACGGCCTTGCCAATCTCGGGGAGGTCGATGCCGACCACCGCCCCGAGCTGGTCCTGCGCATACTGGGTGATCCCAACCGTCGCGCGCCCACCATCAACTCTCACCCATTCATGCTTTTTGCTGTACCTTAAATCCTCTGGATAATACATAATCCCAGCCCCCATCGCATATCGCTTTATTCCATTTATTCTATTATTACATCGCTATAATTGCTTTGCTACAGTCACGATCTCAGCGCCGCCTGACCCTGGACGGGACGAATGGAACCCTCGTTATCTCGGCCCTCACTTCCCTGCCCCTTATGACGACGCTGAGTTCATCTCCGTCGTCGCCATCGCCATAACCACCGCTACAGCCGGAGCCCCAGCTACAGCCATCGCTATCACTCCCGCCGTGCCTGCGACGTCCAAACCCGAGATATCCCAGGCCGATCCCCACGCCCAGGGTCGGCGAGAGAGTTCCGCTCGTCACAATCCCGGCCGGGAGACCCTCCCTCCTGAGCTCGCAGCCGGGTCGCGGCACCCCTCTCTCCTTTAGCTTGAACCCCTTAAGTCTCCGCGATATCGGCTTCCTATAAGCCTCCACCAGCGCTCCCCGCCCGATGAAATCCCCTTTATCCAGCTTCACCACCCACCCAAGCCCTGCCTCGAAGGGGTTAATCTCCTCGGTGAGTTCGTGGCCGTAAAGGGGGTACCCCGCCTCGACCCTCAGCGTATCGCGCGCGCCGAGGCCGCACGGGATGATCCCGAAATCGCGCCCAGCATCCAGTATTGCACCCCACAACCTGGTTGCCTGGCCCCGGCCTGGGTCGAAATATATCTCAAATCCATCCTCGCCTGTATACCCCGTCCTGGATACCAGCGAATCCACGCCGGCAACCTCGCCACAGGCACACCAGTAATACCGGAGCTTCCCAAGCTCGAGGCCTGTCAGGCGCTGCAACACCTCCTGCGACTTGGGGCCCTGGATGGCGAGGAGCGCCGTATCACTGGAACGGTCCCTTACCTCTGTGCCGCTCCCTGCGTAGCTACCTGCGCCACCGCTTGTGCCGCCTCTGCCGCCTGCGCCGCCTGCGCCGCCCACAAGACCCCCTCCCGGCCCGTACCCCGGGCTGGACCCTGTAATCACTTTCGAGCTTTCCCTAGGCTCCCAGCCAGCGCTCATGTCGCCCAAGTCACTTCCAGAGCTGCCTGCAGCATCTGGCAGGTTTGATATGCCCCAACCACGGTTAAACCACTTGTCATGGATCCATTCATAATCCTTCGTCGTATTTGCCGCGTTGACGACCAGAAGATAGCTGTCGTTCCCTCCGGCGCTGCCACAATAGTCACTGCCACCACGGTTACTGTCACCATGATCATTGTCGCCACGATCACTACGGCCCAAGCCGGCGCCGGGAAGCCTGTAAACGACGATATCATCCAGGATTCCGCCGTCCTCGCGACAGATCAGCGAATACTGGGCCTGGCCGGGCTCAAGCCGGCTTGCATCGTTAGTTGTTACAAGCTGGATAACCTCCAGAGCCCGGCGCCCCTCTACCTCTATCTCCCCCATATGCGAAAGGTCAAAAAGCCCGCAGGCCCCCCGGACGCGCCTGTGCTCCTCCAATATGTCGCCGTAGTGAAGCGGCATCTCCCAGCCCGCGAATTCGATCATCTTCGCGCCCGCTTCGATGTGTGATTCATAAAACGGAGTCCTCAGCGCCACAAGCACCATCTCCAAACCAATGTATTCCCTATTTCCTGCCTGATAACCCAATCAGCCCAATTCTCAGCCCAATTCATAGTATTCCCAATCATTGTTATGGGGTGAGAAGACATATAACCGAAACGCGCAAGCTAAGCTGAGCTAAAACAGGCCAAAAACAAAGGACAGCAGGAAACCGCTATATAGAGCCCGTTTCCTCTGTCCTGACCGCCTGAAAGATCTTCATCCCCGTCGGCGTCCCCCGGCGCGGTTCATACCAGTTCATACCGGTCCATGCTCAACAACATCGCACAAACCAACACCAAGGAATCTCTCCAGAGCGCCGTCCATCCAAGGTGCACTTGCCTGAGAGTTTCGATGTAGGAGGGCACCCCACACCTTACTCCTTCGGCGCCTTCGTGACCATAATAGAATGGCCCGGAGGTCTCTCCCTCGGATTTCATCCGGCCTTTATTTATTTCAGAATGTTTATCCTAGAACGCTATTTACTTCAAACCGCCCTTATGCAACCCTCCCCGGTTAATCTTAATACATAATATGCCATATCTTATCCTTCGTCCTCTCTATTTTTCATTCTCCATCTCATCGCATACTCCTGCTGAGATACCCAACGCATTAATGATTCCATATCCCGCATAAGCCCAGAGACAGAAATGTCACTAATTAAGAGTCTCCCTACCATGACGCAGCGAGACTGACTAATAACCTAGCCCAAACCCGAGCCCGGCCAGTCTTCCGATCACAGCCTCCCGCGAGTCCCATCAGATCAGGGTGTTGAGCCTCATAATCTAAGCCTGTTAGGCCGCCATCAGGTCTATCAGGTCGCTATAGCATAGCATCGCTATAGACCAGTCAAGTCGAAATCCGGCACAAAGTCCTCTCGCGCCGACGATTCCTCCTGCATATAACCGTTCTCAAGCCCGATTGAAACGAAATGGTCCAACACGTCGTCATATTCCTCCCTCGTCAGCCGCCTGTTGAGCTCAGGGTGACTCTTGGCCCTAAACATGGGCGTGTATTGCGACATAACGCTCACGTAAACCTCCAGCGGGAGATTGGCCCGTATCCAGTCGAGCACCCTCCTGGAATCTCCCACTTGGCCCGGCAGCACGAGATGACGCACAATAAGCCCCCGGGTAACAAGGCCGTGTTCATCAAATTGCGGCGGTCCCACCTGCCTCAGCATCTCCAGGATGGCCTGGGTTGCGAATTCGAAATAGCGCGGGGCTGCCGAATATCTAACCGCGAGTTCGTCGCTGGCATACTTGAGGTCGGGAAGGTATATGTCGACGAGTCCGTCGAGAAGGCGCAGGGCGTCCGGAAGCTCGTAAGCATTGGTGTTGTATACTACGGGAATTGTCAGGCCCCCGGCCCTGGCAGCCAGAAGAGCCTCTGTAATCTGGGGGATGAACGGCGTCGGCGAAACAAGGTTTATATTATGTGCCCCCCTCGCCTGGAGCCTCAGGAATATCCCGGCAAGCTCCCCGGCGGCGATCTCCTTGCCGAACCCGCCATGGCTTATGCGGTGGTTTTGACAGAATACACAGCGCATATTGCAGCGCGAAAAGAACACCGTCCCTGAGCCCCGCGTCCCGCTGACGCACGGCTCTTCCCAGTGATGCAACGCAGCCCGCGCAACCCTGGGCAAGATCCCGGCCCCGCAGAAGCCCATTTCCCCGGAGGCGCGATCGGCCCTGCAGCGCCTCGGGCACAAACGGCATTTAGAAAGTACACTGGACAGCATGCGACTGACGTTTCTCCTCTTTTTTAAAACCGTCTCCAGTTTCAGGCACACAAATGAACCATTAAATATATACTAATACTAGAACCTGAGGACCCGGACCCGGGAATCTGCCTAATCCACCTTGAGAATTTCCCCTGCTCATGACCTTGATACCCATATGATGGATATTATGGCGGCCCCGGGGATTGACTTAGAAAACCCGAAGGAGGCAAATCAGATGTTTGGGCTCCTCGAGCGCCTGCTCACCCCTATACTGAAGAAGCAGAAGAAAACCTGCATTCTGATCATCCGGCGCAGCAAATCCTGATTATAGGAATACCGAGCTGACACCTTAACCGAAGATCCTACCCAGGATTACAGCGATCACCAGGGCCGGGAGCATATTGCCCACCCTGACTTTTTTTAACTCTAGAAGGTTGATCCCTATGCCTATGATCATCAAACCCCCGGCCCCCGTCATCGCCGCGATGGCAGGGTCGCTGAGAAACGCCCGGGCGGACGCAGCCGCCAGGGTTATCGCGCCCTGGTAGACCAATATCACCAGGGCTGAAAAGCCCACGCCAATCCCGAGCGTCGAGCTGAAAGCGATAGATGAGAAACCATCCATTATGGCTTTTGTCAAGAGAATCTGGTAGTTGCCGCGCAACCCATCCTCGATGGCCCCAACGATGGTCATCGGCCCCACGCAAAAGAGGATGCTAGCCATGACAAAGGCTTTTGTAAAGTTCCCCCCACCGTCACCGCCTGCAAATCTGCGTTCGAGTTGCCTGCCGAGGGCGTCGAGCCTCGCTTCGATATCCAAGGCCTCCCCGATCATCGCGCCAAAAACCACGCTAAAGAGGACGACCAACAGATTTTTACTTTCCTGCGCCATGTTGAAACCCAAAAAAAGTGTAAATAGGCCAACCCCTTGCATTACAATGGTTCCGATGCGTGCAGGCATCCGGCCCTTCAGTGTCATACCAATGACCGTCCCAGCGATAACCGTCCCAAAATTAATAAGCGTCCCCGTCACGTTCCTCTTCCCCTCCGCGCACCCTCACCGTATAAGATAGCTATATATCGCCCGTGTGCCCGTATTGCTCATATTACCCGGCCGGTGAGCCTGTGAACCGGGCAAATACGAAATCAAATACCATGATCATGCAGCGCACGTTAGCCAAATTATAACCGATGCGGATGCTTCCTACAAGTGCAAAGTGCTTAGTGCTTCCCTGCGCAGAGTGCTTCCCACAAGGGTAAAAAAAGCCCCCCTGCCGTAATATGAGGGAGAGGGATATGAGGGTGGCAAGGGGGTATAAGCTTGGCTATGTCAGCTATATTGGTATGTCAGCTATATTGACTTATGTTAACTTTGCTATCTCACTTATTCCAGTTATTATCGGCTATATCGGTGGTGTCAGCTTTGGCATGCCGGTGCCAGCGCTAGCACCAGCATCGGCACCAGCGCCAGCATCAATACCAGCATCAGCATCATCCGGCTTAGAAGACCATCAGGTACTGATCGATCTCCCAACTATGGATCTGAGTGCGATATATATCCCATTCGATCTGCTTGGCCTCGATGAAACGCTTGAAGATATGGCTCCCGAGCGCCTCCTGCATCACTTCATCGCGCTTGAGCTCCTCCACCGCCTCAGCAAGGCTGCCGGGCAGGCTCTCTATACCGAGCTCAACACGCTCCTCCGGCGTCAACGCGTAGATGTTCTTATTCACCGGCTCGGGCGGCATTATCTTGTTCTTGATCCCATCAAGGCCCGACTTGAGCATGACAGCCAGCGCCAGATACGGGTTGCATGAAGGATCGGGGTTCCGGAGCTCTACACGCGTTTGTTTCCCGCGGGCCGCGGGCACCCTCACGAGCGGGCTCCTGTTGCGCTCCGACCAAGCGATATATACCGGCGCCTCGTAGCCGGGCACAAGCCGCTTATAGGAGTTCACGATTGGATTCGTGATCGCTGTAAAGGCGCGGGCGTGCTTCATCAAGCCGCCGATGTAATAAAGCGCCGTCTCGCTCAGCTGGTATTTTGCATTGGGGTCGTAGAAGGCGTTCTCCTCGCCCCTGAAGAGGGACTGGTGGGTGTGCATCCCGGACCCATTTATCCCGAAAACGGGCTTGGGCATAAAGGTAGCATGAAGGCCGTGCTTCAGGGCCACGGTCCGGACCACGAAGCGGAATGTCGCGATATTATCCGCGGTGCTGAGCCCATCCGCATATCGAAAATCGATCTCATGCTGGGCAGGCGCTACCTCATGGTGGGATGCCTCTATCTCGAAACCCATCTGCTGCAGCGTCAGCACCATATCCTTGCGGCAATCCTCGCCCATGTCCACCGGCGCCAGATCAAAGTAGCCCGCCTGGTCCCCGGATTCAGTGGTCGGCTTGGAGCCGTTCTTCTTATCAAAAAGGAAGAACTCCGGCTCCGGGCCGGCCATCATGGTGAACCCCATAGCCCCGGCCTCTTCGAGAACTCTCTTCAGCGCGCCCCTCGGGCACCCATCAAACGGCGTCCCGTCCGGGTTATAAATATCGCACATAAGGCGGGCTATCGTACCATTCCCAATGCTCCAGGGGAATACCGTAAAGGTCGATGGATCGGGCCGCAGGTACATATCTGATTCCTCTATCCGCACAAAGCCCTCTATTGAGGAGCCATCAAACATGAGCTTGCCATCGAGCGCATCCTCGAGCTGCTCGACGGGGATCGCGACGTTCTTTATAATCCCCAGAATATCGGTAAACTGCAGGTGAATAAACTTCACGTCCAGCTCTTTAGCCTTCCGCAGTACATCTTCCTTCGTAAGGTTCTCCATGTGCCTCTCTCCCTTTTCTCCAACTCTAACTCTTAATCTAATCCTTAATCTAATCCTTTCGAACCTTATCCAGCGTCCTCTCGAGCTCCGCCCTATCCGACACAGGGTAAAGGGACTTAAGCCTTGTGTAAGCCTCGGCACCACCTGGCACTCGCATCCCCGCTCCACGCGTTCTGTCGCGAGCCGCAGCAGCGTCACCGCCTCTATCGCGCCTCGAGAGTTCCTCTTTGATCTCATTTACCCGCATGCCGCGGTTTATGAAATTCTTGACCAGCTTGAGCCGCTCAACGTCCCTCGCCGAATACAGGCGCTTGCCCCCAGGCGTTCGCTCGGGGGTTACAAGCCCCATCTTGTCGTAATAGCGAATCTGACGTTCCGTCAAATCTACGAGATCCTTCACAACGCCTATTGGATAAACGGGAGTACTCGTCGGCGTGCCCACCCAGAAACACCTCCTCTCGCGCAGGATTTGCGCAGGATCCACGTTTTGCATGCTTAATCCATATTTTGCATGCCTCGCGAAGTGTAATATTTCCTTACATTGCGTTGCCTGCTGCCATTATATCCTGCTCGAGATCGGGTGTCAAGAAATATGTCAGGAAACCTGACACGCCATATTGATTCACCAACTACTGCCGCCTACTCCCCGAGGCACTCACCGGCCCCATCACCATTATACGAGTCATCCCTGGACCCCGCGTGGTAAAGCCCAGCAAAAGGCCTCAAAGATTTGGGAGAGAGCTTCAGGAAATTCTCATGCATTATCTCGTCAACATCATAACCAAATAACTCCGCAAACTCGCCCACCGCATCCGCTATGAGGCGCATATCATCCTCCGCCGGCTGGGAAATCTTGACCGCGGCCCCCAGCTGGTAAGGGTCCACCCTGCCCCGGATGAAAATCTCTCCACCGTGCATTCCCGTCCCGATGAAATTCGCCTTGTGATATTCCCCGGGGCCGAGGTTGAGCCCGAGCAGGATCGCCGTGCCCCCAGCCATATACTCGCCAAAAAAGTCATGCGCCGTCCCGCCGACAACGAGAAGCGGTCTCTTCTCGCCACACTCCTTCATGTGAATGGCACTTCTAGAGCCGACATTACCTCTGATGAAAATCTTGCCGCCCCTCATAGACATAGCCGCAATATCTCCCGCATTCCCATAGACAACGATCTTCCCGCTATTCATGGTGTTCCCAACGCCGTCCTGGGCATTCCCGTACACATATATCACTGGCCCGTCCATGAACGCCCCCAGGTCGTTGCCGGGGGTTCCATACAGCATGACCTCGATCTCGCCCCTGAGGCCGGTCCCGATGTACCTCTGTCCCAGGACGTTCGTGACCGAGATCCTGGATACGCCCCTCCTGGCGGTGAGAGCCCTCAGGGTCCGGTTCAGCTCACGGTATGACCTGCCCAGTGCATCAAGGGTAATACACCCCGCTCCTGGCGCCACTCCCGCCACCCCTGGTCTTGCCCCTGGTCCCGGCCCTTCTCCGTCCAGCATTTCCCTTACCCTTACCTTTAAAGCCTCTAAAACCTCAACTTGAACGCTCATCTACTGGCCAGCCCCCTTCACACCCAAGACTTCCAGTTCCCATTCCTGAAGGCCTATGCCTCGCAGGTGCAGCCTGTTCCCCCGCAAACTCTCAATGGAGTTTATCCCCATGCCACCCAGCATCTCCTTTATCTCCAGCGTCCAGGCGCGCACCAGGTTTACGAGCCGCCGGGTCGCTATATCGGGGTTGAGACGCTTGGCGATGTAAGGGTCCTGGGCTGTAATGCCCCACGCGCACTTGCCTGTGTTGCACTGCTGGCAGAGCGTGCAACCCATCGCCACCAGCGCGGCGGTCCCGATGTAGACCGCATCTGCGCCGAGGGCTATAGCCTTGATTATATCGGCGCTATTCCTGAACCCGCCCGCGACAAGGATCGATGCCCTGTTGCGTATCCCCTCCCTGCGCAGCCGCTCGTCAATGGCGGCGAGCGCAAGCTCTGTGGGGATTCCAACGTTGTCCCTGATGACCCTGGGCGCGGCCCCGGTGCCGCCCCGGAACCCATCAACCGCTATGATGTCGGCGCCCGCGCGCACCATCCCCGAAGCGATGGCTGCCGCATTGTGCACCGCCGCTATCTTGACCGAGATGGGCTTCTCATAGTTAGTCGCCTCCTTGAGGGCGTAAATGAGCATCGACAGGTCCTCAATGGAATAGATATCGTGCTGGGGCGCGGGCGAGAGCGCATCCGTGCCCTCCGGGATCATGCGCGTCGCCGCTACCGCGGCCGTCACCTTCTCGCCAGGGAGGTGACCGCCTATCCCGGGCTTTGCCCCCTGGCCTATCTTGATCTCCACGATCGCCGCCTGATTCAAGTAATCCGGGTCGACGCCGAACCTCCCCGACGCGCACTGGACGATGACGTTTCGCCCGAATCTACGAAAATCCATGGGCCACCCGCCCTCGCCCGTATTGCACAGGGTTCCAAGCTCCTGGGCGGCCTGCATGAAAGCCAGCTGCGCCTGGTAGCTTATGGCCCCATATGACATGGCACTGAAGATGATAGGCGTCTCTATCATCACCTGGGGGGGCATATCGGTTATGAGCCGCCCATCCTTGAACACCAGCCCATCAGGCTTGCGCCCGAGGAATGTCCGGAGCTCCATAGGCTCCCTCAGCGGGTCGATCGACGGGTTTGTGACCTGACTCGCATTCAGGAGCAGGTGGTCCCAGTATACGCGGTGCGGCTTATCATTCCCCATCCCGGTGATGGTGACGGCTCCGGTCTCGGCCTTTCGCTTGACATCCAGGAGCATCTCCTCGGACCAATTGGCGTTTGGCCGGAATTCATGGGGGTGCTGGCGTATGACAAGCGCCCCCGTTGGGCAAAGCGTCGCGCACCGCTGGCACCCTACGCACGCGCTCTCATTTGAGCGAATCTCATCATCCTCGTCGTCATAGGCGTGAACGCCGAAGCTGCACTGGCGGACGCAAACCTTGCACCTGATGCACTTATCATCATCTCTATACACCGCGAACTGCGGCAAAAGATAGCTCTTCATAAAAATCCCCCCGAAAATCCCACCGGAGTCCCATCAGAAATCCACCCCAAAAATCCAGCAAAACCCAAAAGCAGAAACACACCGGAAAAATCCCCGAGACCCCGTCACGGAATCAGCTTGCGGCGGCCCTCGACTCGGATCCGGTTATCACCCGTCCACCCAGGCGGCCTATGATCGGCTCGCCGCCCTTCACGGTCCACGTCTCATCGAGCTCCGGGCAGACCACCCGGATGGGCGCCTCCTCGGATGAGAGGTACAACATGTCATCCTTGATGCCGGCCACCAGTGGGCGGAGCTGTATCCTGTCCCTGAGGCCGATCATTTCGCCCTGACGGGCGATGATTATCGTAAATGGCCCGTTCATGAGGAGGGCCGGGTATGTGAGGCGCAGGGCCGTATGAAGCCGCCGCTCGGGCCCGGGCATCCTGTCAATGGCTGTCCATAGAGGGGGGGCCAGGACCTTTGCCACGATATCCATGGGCAGGCGGTGCCGCCTCGCCAGGAGATCGACGGCGTAGGCGATCACCTCTGTGTCAGTATGCATACAGCAGTAATACCCGTGCATCTCGAGAAAGGCCCGATTTGTGCCGTATGACGAGATCTCGCCATTGTGGACCACGCTCCAGTCCAGGAGCGAAAATGGGTGAGCCCCGCCCCACCAGGCCTGCGTATTTGTGGGGAACCTCCCGTGGGCCGTCCACAAATAGCCGGAATACTCCTCCAGGCAAAAGAAATTCCCTATATCCTCCGGGTAGCCCACGCCCTTGAAAACCCCCATGTTCTTACCGCTCGAGAAGACGTATGCGTCAGCGATCTGTGTATCGATGGTCATTACCTGCTTTACAACGTAATCATCAGCAACATCTTCCTCGATATTCTTGATATCCTTCCTGGCATCTTCCCTGATCATGTCCTTCAGGACATTCTCGGGGACCCTGACGAAGTATCTCCAAAGAATAGGCGCAGTCCCTGCAGTATACGCACCTCCTACCCTCGAGCTCGCCGGATCCCTATGCGGCATCTCCTCATCATGAACAAGATCAAATGCCGTGCGTATGAAGGCCTCAGTCTGTTCCTTGCCCGCCATGCTCTCATACATGACATGAAGCGCATAGCAATCCTCGTATTCAGGGTAGATGCCGTATGCGGCGAAGCCGCCCCCCAGGCCATTGCCGCGGTCGTGCATATTAGCCATGGCAAGTATGACATCCCGGCCCGAGAACTTCCTCCCCCTGGTGCTCATCATGCCGAACAAACCACAGTTGGAGATCACCTTGTCGTCGTTGAAAGGATTGGTGATTCTATCAAGCCCTTTCATACCCGCACCTCGCTTCCGTCACGGCTGCCAGCTCTCTTCAAGTCCGGGCAGCTCCCATCCCCAGGGTTAGCCTGGAAACTACCATAGCCCCGGCCGTTCTTGCAGCCCTTAACGCTACCCGACGGGGACTTCCATAGGGGCTTTCGCAGGAGCTCATCGCGCACCTCCGCCGGTAACGCCATGAGGTTCGCCTCGCTGAAGAGCTCGCCCTTGAATGAAGCTATATTTATTCCCCGCAGGATGCACTCGACGATGATCCCGGCCCGGTCGATGGCCCGGCCCGCCATGACCAGTCCTATGGGCACGCCGTCCTTCAAAACGATCTTTTTATAAGACGCTGCTACCACCCTACAAAGCACCCTACGAAGCCCTTCCTTATCTTCCACATCGCCGGCATTTTCCACGTCTCCCATATGATCCCCTTCAGGTGCCCCGCTCGCCCCGCTGAATTCCTGGAGCACCTCATAGCCTCCCGTCTCGGAGCCGCAGGCTATCCCCCCACCATTCGATGAAGCAGCGCCCGGCTCCGTGCTCACGCCCGTGCCGGCATTCCAGGTTGCTGGTGCCGGCGATGATGGTGCCGACGACGGTGCCAGCTTTGATGCCGCTGCCGAGGGTGCTACCGCAGGAGCTATTGCGGATGCCACCGCGGGTGGGTCGAAGATGCCCGCCGAGACGATCGAGAACCCAAAGAAATGGGCCGCATTCATGGCAAACCCCGACATGGTCACATCCTCGCGCCCGGCCATGTTAAACCCCGCAGTCCGCCCCTGCAAATATGCGTTTGGCCATATGGGGATCGGCCGGCGCCCGCCGAGGAGGAGGTCGGGGCCCTCGGCCACGTCGCCCGCGGCGAAGATGCCCGGAATGCTGGTCTCCATGCGATGCTCAACAAGTATTCCCTTGTTTACTGCAAGCCCGGCATCCACTGCAAGCTCCTTGCGCGGGACCACGCCTGTAGCGATAACAACCAGATCGCATTCGAGCTCGAGCTCATGCCCAGCACCCGTCTGGCCAGCGCCCATCCGACCGGCACCTGCTCGGCTGGCCTCTACTCGGCTGATGTCTGCCTGGCCGGCTGCCGCCTTCTTGTATGTAATAATTACCGATCCTGCCCTCCGGCCGGACCTCTCCCCAAAAGCCTCCTCCGCACCGGTCCCCTCCCGGATTTCCCTGGCGGATGCGCCTTTGATGATCTCAACGCCATGGTCCTTGAAGACGGATTCCACCATGGCTGCCCCTGCCGCATCCAGGGCGGGGGCGAGAAGCCTATCCATGAGCTCGACCACGGTTACATGCGCGCCCAGTTTCACGAGGGCTTCCGCAGCCTGGAGGCCGATCAGCCCTCCGCCGATGACCACGGCCCTGGGTCTGGCAGGACCACCGATTTCAGCCCTTCGAGCCCGAGCTATAGCATCGAACTCCGACCTGATCTTTCGCGCGTCCTCGAGGGTGGTGAAGGTGAAGACGTTTTCAAAACCAGCATCAGCCCCGGGCACCGGAGGGATAAATGGTTTGCCTCCCGTGGCGATCAGCAGTCGGTCATAAGATACCAACCACCCGCTAGTATTTATACTCGACTCAAGGTGGGATCCCGCGCTGGAGCCCCCGGGGTCCTTAACCGGCAGGACCAGGAGCCTAGATGATTTCGGCTCTATCCTCTCAACACGGCAACCCAGGAACGCATCTACCTTCATCTTCTCGTAGAAGTCCGGCGACCTATAGAGAATCTCTTCCCCATTGCGCTCCCCTGTAAGACAAAGTGAAATCAACGGCCTCGAATAGGGAGGAGTCGCCTCCTCTGAGAAAACCGCAATGGTCCCCTCCGAATCCACCTTGCGAATGGCCTCGATGGCGCCTACAGCCGCCACGGAGTTCCCGATTATCGCATATTTGTAGTGGTGACATCTTCCCGGACCCACCTCCCCGCGCCTGGGCCCGGATAACCTCTCTTCCGGCTCCTTGATAGACGGAGAAGGCTCCTCGGCGACAACCAGGGCCTCGTTCGGGCAGTTCGCAACGCATGCCGGCATCTCCTCGCCAGGGCACAGGTCGCATTTCAGACTCAAGCCCCGGGCCGCGTCGCGGATGATCGCGCCGTAGGGGCAAGCCAGCACGCAGGTCCAGCACCCGATGCATTTCCCTTCATCTATCCGGATGGCGCCGTCAGAATCGATATGGGCGGCCCCGGTAACGCACGCATAAACGCATGCTGGCTCCTCGCAGTGGCGGCACTGGAAGCCAAATGACACGGGTCCGCGTTCCTCGACCTTGACGCGAGCTACAGCCCGGGGTTGCTCCCTCTTAAAGGCCTTGATGATATCCCTGCTCCTGGAATGCGCAACCACGCAGTAGACCTCACACAACCTGCATCCTATGCAAACCTCTTGCCTTGCAAAGACCTTCTTCATCGCGGGTCCTGCCCCCTAGAGAGTTATATAGTCGATGTAGAGAGTGAAATATGTTTACCAGAGCTATTCATAAATAACCAAGTCCAAAGTTCAATGAATGCGCTGCTTCACCGTTGCCGGCGCCCCGCATATGTTCTATGCCTGGTTTAGGTCTGAGTTTGGTTGTCTATGTTGTCTATCAAGCAGAGCAAGGGCGAAAGTGAAAGCAAAAGCGAAAGAGAAAGTAAAACAAAAACGCCCACTTCAACGAAGCACCATCGCTCCGGTGAAGTGGACGTCATTGCCCACATTTACCTGCCTGCCTGGCCATTGGCAGCAGGATCAAACCCATTTTACCTTCTTAATCTCTGGTTTATCTCCAATTATAGCACGTAAACCTGACATGTCAAGAAGAATTTCCATAGCTTGCGTCCTTCTGCGCGAGCAAAAAGGTCCAGCCATCCCCTCCCGCCACGTATATCCATGATATCTATGCCATACCACCCGCTACGTACCGCCTCATATTTGGAAAGGGACGCGCCGTCTGGTGCGTCCCTGATTGCTAATATTACGCCGAATACTCCAATATCGTACTGGATCACATGGAGAATAGCCTCCCATGCCGCGGCGCGCCGCCACAGAGAATGGAAGTACCTTTATAGATACTCAACAGGCACCTTGGGCGAAGAATTCCCGCGAGCCTCCTACCTCTCTCTTTCCCCCGGCCACCTCGAACCTCCCAGTCAGCCTTATGTCCTCGGAGGAGCTGCCCACTATGACTTCGAAGGCGCCCGGTTCCACGACGAGGTTCATGTCCCTATCATGGAATGCGAGCTGGTCCGTGGAGATCACGAAGGTGAGGGTTCTCTTGCCGCCCGGCTCGAGGCTTACCCTCTTGAACCCTTTCAGCTCCTTGACGGGCCTCGATATGCTGGCCACAACATCGCGCACATACACCTGGGCGACCTCATCGCCCTTGCGGTCCCCGGCGTTTCTTACATCAAATCTTATAGTGATCCTCCCGGCCGGCCCCACCTTATCCGGGCTTATCTCGAGATTTTCATATTCAAACCTGGTGTAGCTGAGGCCGTGCCCGAATGGGAAGAGTGGCTTCGCGCTCGTGAATACGTAGTCCCTCCAGGAGGAAGGCCTGCGGTTATAATAAACCGGAATCTGGCCGACTTCCCGCGGGAACGAAACCGGTAGCTTCCCGGCTGGATTATAGTCGCCGAAGAGCACATCAGCGATGGCGTTACCACCTTCCTCCCCAGGCAGCCACGCCTCGAGGATGGCTGGCACGTTCCCGGCGATCCACCCTATGGTGAGAGGCCTCCCGTTCACGAGAACCACCACCACGGGAGTCCCAGTCTCGTACACCGCCCTGACCAGGTCCTCCTGGACGCCCGGGAGCCCCAGCTCCGCCCGGTCACGCCCCTCGCCGCACGTATCCGAATCCGACAGGCCGGACCTCCCGCCGACCACAACCACGGCCACATCCGATTCCCTGGCAGCTCGCACCGCCTCCTCGAATCCCGCGGTCGAGGTCCCCGCGATATCGCAACCCATGGCATAGCGAACCACGGTACCCGGGGAGACCTTATTCCTTATACCCTCGAGCACGCTCACGACCCGCACCGAATCCTCATCACGGGACAGGTGCGCCGTGTAGCTGTAATCCCCGAGGAGGTTCCGGGTGCTGGCGGCGCTGGGCCCTATAACTGCGATGGACTTTATGTCCTTGGCGAGCGGCAGGAGGCCGCCCCCGTTCTTGCCGCCATCGTTCTCGCTGCCCTTGTTCTCGCAGCCATCGCTCTCGCAACCCTCGCTCTCGCAACCATCATTCTTCAAGAGAACGATGGATTCGCGGGCCGCCCTGAGCGCCACCTGCCGGTGTTCCACGGTATCAAAGACGCTGGCGGCCTTGTCCGGGTCGACGTACCGGTTCTCGAAAAGCCCCAGCATGAATTTGGTCCTCAGGTGCCTCCTGACGGCCTCATCGATGGTCGCCTCTGATACCAGCCCCTTCTTCACCGCCTCGAGCAAGGGTTCCCCATAATAGTCGGCCTCCGGTAGCTCTACATCGATCCCGGCTTCGATGGCCATCTTCGCGGCTTCCATCTTGGTCGAAGCAACGTAATGGTGGGTTTGAAGCCTCTTTATAGCCCAATAGTCGGAAACGACGACGCCCCTGAAGCCCCATTCCTCTCTGAGAATATCAGTAAGGAGCTCCCTGGAGGCGACGCACGGTATTCCATCGATATCGTGGTATGCGTTCATCACCGACCCAGCATTTGTCTTCTTCACCGCCGCCTCGAATGGAAAGAGGAAGGTGTCCCTCAGCTCCCTCGGTGAGACGTGCACAGGGGCGCAGTTTCGTCCGCCCTCGGAAAAGCCGTGGGCCGCGAAGTGCTTGAGGGTCACGACCACGCCGGCTTCAGGCCTATCGCCCTGAAGGCCTTTCACATATGCCACACCTAACTGCGAGACGAGGTATGGGTCCTCCCCGAAGGTCTCCTCGACCCTTCCCCATCTCGGGTCCCTGACCACGTCGAGGACGGGCGCGAGGCCGTGGTGGGCGCCGGTCGCCCTCATCTGCCCTCTTATGATGGTAGTAATTTCCTGGACAAGCTCCGGGTCCCACGTGCTGGCCATCCCTATAGCCTGTGGGAAAACGGTGGCAGACGTCGCCATATAGCCGCTCAGGCATTCCTCGTGCACGATCGCCGGTATCCCCAGGCGCGTATTCTCGACCAGGAACCTCTGGATCGCGTTTGCGAGCTCCGCTGCTTCCTTTGGGCATAGCGGGCTCCCGCCGGCGACGCGGGTTATCTGGCCAATCCCGTTCTTAAGGAGCTCGCTGGCCTTCTCAGGGGAAAACCCCCCATCCACGAGGAGGGATCGAGCCCATATCGAGCCCAGCTGGGCGATTTTCTCCTCGAGCGTCATGCGGGACAACAAATCCTCGACGCGCGCTTCTATGGGGCGAGTGGAATCCAGGTATACCGGTGGGGCCGGGACCGCTACGATATCCCCCTTGCGGATGGCGTTCAATAGATACCCGCCCTTATCCCCCGCCGCCAGGAGCTGGTGCAGGGTATCCACCTCCATGAATACGCCGAGGCCCATAGGGGAATATTTCTCGTTGCAGAGGTCGACGAGGCTGCGGCAGTCGCGGCGCCAATCGGCGATTGTTGGCACGCATGCGAGCGAATCGGTGGTCGTGATGGTGACGATCTTGCCGTCCTTCACCTCTGCTATCAGGCTGGTCCAGATGTTCCACTGTGCCGTCGTGCCCTCGCCAGCATTGCCAGCCTCAGCTCCACAGCGTGCTTCCGCCGTTCCTGTTCCTATCTGGATCATCCGGCCTTCGCCTCGATCTCCCTCTCCTGTTCCTACCTTGCGCTCAAACACCGCCAGCATAAATGTGGAGTCATCCGGCATGGCCCTCCTGAGGAGCTCGCGGACTCCCTCCCAGTCATAAGCCCACCAGCGGTAGCTTTCCAGGGGATAGCATGTTATATATTTACGATACTCGGCCTCAAATAAATGCTTTATCTTGATGGCGTAATCGTCCGGGTCCTCATGCCGGTCATATCTCGCCTGAGCCTGGGCGGCAAACTCCTGGATCGCCCGGCGGTCGATCAAAACCACAGGCGACGCGTAGCCGTAACGTTCATGGAAACGTTCATAGATCACCCGGGCGAGCTCCTCGCAGGACTGCTCCTCGCAGGACCTATGCCTATGTTCGCTGGGTTGTTCGCTGGGATTGCAGCAGGGCTGCGAAGACGAGATCCCGCCAGCCCCGCCGCTAACCCCTTCAGGTTGCCCGCATTCCTGCATGCATCCTTGAGCAGGCCTAGGGGATCTATTAGATTCATATTCAGCCCTGTATTGAGTGAATTCGCATGGGTCGAGCCGCCCCCTGCGGCTGTGCACAAGCTTCACCAAGGCCCCGCCGTCGAGGATGCCATAGATTCGACCCTCTACGCGCCCCGCAGGGTGCCCCTCAAGCTCATACCCTTTCTGCTCATGATCCCTCTGCAGATACCCCTTCCCACTCTCATAGCCGCCTGCCTCGCCCGGCTCTATCTCGCTCGGCTGTCCCGAGCCCTGATTCCCTCCGCCCCAGAGCAGGTCATATAAGTTTCGCCACTGGCGGTAGTCTATATCAACCCACTTTACATCCTTTGAAAGCATCTACCGCACCTCCCATATCTGGATCGTGTAGGGCCCGAGCTCTAGCCTGAATCGAGCCTGAGCCCGGGCCTCGCCATCAGGCTGCGCATCTCCAGCACTTCCTGAGCTGAATCTTGCCCCTACGGGTTCCGCAACCCCTCTCCTGCTATGATCCGCGCTCTCACTTATAGGAACCACGGGTCCACCAGAGGCCGGCCATAGAGGCCTCAGCTCGCGGGCCGCCTGCAACGCTGGACCGGGTGCGAAGCTAAAAACCTGGGGTCTGGCAGTCGGGTTGGCTGTGAATAACAGTTTCCCCTGGCCACCGCCACAACAATCCCCCCGCGCGTGCAGGGCAAAGTCGATGGCCGGGTTATCACAGTCGACGAGCGGGTCAACCTGGGCCGCCTTCATTATCGCATCAACGATCGCGCCGGCCGCACCAGTGCCTGTACGAGTGCCCTCATCAGGACCTGCATCAGGGTCCGGGGCTGCCGCACTAACGCCTAGCGCTGGAGCCTCGCTCCCGGGCCCGGGCCCCGCCGGGATGGATTTCGCCGGGACGAACGGTACGTGTATCAAGGTGCCCTTGCCAATTCTATAAGCCCGCACTTGACGCGTTTGAGTCTGGATGCCGGCTGAGATACCAGCTGAAGCCTGAGCCGGGGCCTTAGCCGGAACCCCGGAGGGAACAGTGCCCGGCACCGAAGCTTGGGCTGACATCGAGGCCATAATCGGCACCGGCACCGCGGTGTGCATCGCGATGTCGATGTCTACGAACTCTGACCCCAAGGCGCCAGCCAGCCTGAAGGATGGTTGTATGAATTCATTCAACCTGGGCATGCGTGGCCCCATCACGAGCGTCCCGCCTCCCTCTACATAGCTTAGAAGCTTCGCCTGGACCCCTTCGCTCATGAATTCGAAGGCGGGGCAGATCACCACCTGGTATTGCCGCAAGACTTCAGCCGGGGACTCGCTATCCCCCATGCGGAACGCGTAATGGCCCTGTGTGAGCCCGTCGAAGAACGCGTCCTGCCAGGCTTCCTTTTCGACGGCGACCGCATCCTCGAACCCGAGCTTCCGCTCGCTTGCGAGGAGATTGCCGGGCAAGTCGGCGAAGATGCCCGCAAATGGCCCCATAAACGGCAACGACAGGAGGCGCGAGGCGAAATCCAGCCGCTCGTAGTCGCGCTCGAGAAGCAGCAAGACATCGATATGAGCCCTGTATGATGCGAAATCCGAATCATTCAGGAAACCGAGGAGGCTGCGGTAAAAATCGAAATACGGCTCGCGCACGCGCCCGTCCCTCGTGACCGGCGACCCGAGCCACCTTTCGCGCTCCACGATCATGTAATAATTGAAGCCTTTCACCCCGTGCATGAGGACCGTGAGTGCGTTAAATAACTGGTCGTCGGGCATGATCGGCTTGTCCCACGCCCAGATTCCGGCCCCAAACTCGGGGATCGTCGGGAACTTGCTGGTCCCCGCTATATATTGGCAGGCCTTCTTGGTGAAGGAGTAGCCCTCTTTATGCGGATAGAGGTCGACACCCTGCAAATCCAGGACTTCCTCGGTCTTAATCTGGTTGAAGGGGACGTTGTAGGCCGCGGGCAGATTGTGATAGACGGGGATGCCGGTGATCCCCCGCTGCCTGTACATGTCGGCTATGCGCTTCAACCCATAGTTCAGGTAGAATTCCTTGTACTCCGCCCAGTCCAGGAAATATGGGATATCATTCATGGTCTCTGCCGTAAAATCGCGCGGCGGCTCAATCTCATCGAAGCTCGAATAGGCTGTGCGATACGCCGAGTTGAGCCCCGCTATGCTCCCGTATTTCCCGGCAAGGAACCTCCTGTAGAGGGCCACGGATGCATCCGAATAGTCGACATCGTATGGCGTAAGCTTAAAGAAGTATGAGTTCTCGTTATCCGCCTGGATCGCTATGACCCCGCCCCGCGGGTACTGGTGTTTCGCGATGATGGGGCAGATGGCGTCGAACCACACGGCCACTTCCTCATAGAACTCGTCGCAGGCGTAGCTCGGGATCGGAAATGGCTTGGGCGGCACCGTGAGGATCGCCGGGGTGCCGGACGCCGTCCTGGCCTGGAACCTCGGGTCCTCGATCACCCTCTCAGGATAGCCGAAATAGGTGAGCTCGGCGTTGATATGCGGGCCCGGGCGGACAAGAATTTGAAACCCCTTTCCCTCGCAGAGCGTGAGAAATGCGTCAATGTCTTTGCTGGGGTCTATCTCGCCGAAATCGAACCTGCCCCTCTCGATCTCGTGAACGCCCCAGGGGATATACGTCTCGATCATCTTGAAACCCATGGCCCTTACCTTATCGAGAATCCCGGGCCACAGCGCGCGCTCGATCCGCCAGTAGTGCATCGTGCCGCTGTAAAAAGGAATCCTCGCTTTTCGATCCCCAAGATCGAAGCCGGTTTCTCCGATTGCAACTTCCACATTTTATTCCCCCAATGCTTGCTTCACTCATTCCATCATCCTATAATCTATAAAATGAACCTCGCCCTGCAAGAGCCGGGCCCTACCAGGCTAATCTTCATATGCTCTTGTACTTAAGGTATCCTCGTTGATTCCGTCGTTTCGTTGATTGACTACGCATGAAACACATGAAAACGCATTCTCTATAAAGATTTAGGCTGAAAATAGCTGTAGAATTTGCTCTCGATAATCATCATCCCATATGAGCTTCTTGCCTGTGGGCGTCGTGGCAAGGTCGATCTGGATAAGGAGACCCCGAGGGTCTTTCTTTAAAGTATGAATGTACTTCGCGTATTCGAGGAAGTCACTGAACTCGATATCCTTATTTAGACCCACCCTGGGAGTCAGCAATGCCTTGCCATCGAAATACCTGATAATCTCCACAAGAGGAACCTCCGTAACCCCAAAATCTAACCCGCGGAGGTTTGGTATCTTGCTCATATTCTCCAAGTTATGGGCGAAATTTCCGCACGAATGAATGAAAAGGCCCCCGAACTCCTCTGAAAGCTCTATCATATATGGCAAAGAATATTCAGCATATAGCTTTGGTCCGATTACAGCAGAGATATCTTCACTGATCGCTATGCCGAAACCGTCGGGCATCCAAATACGTGGAAAATGAATCGGTACGAATTCCCGCACGTGCTTTCGCTGTTCCTTTACAAATGCGATTATGAGGTCCGTAATCTTCCTCAGGAGGCTATGAACTTCCTTCGAGCCCGAATACATAGCCATCATTATATCCTCGTTATTCCAGATTAGATAGGCAACATCAAGCGGTCCCTGGATATCGGTAACCCTGATAGGATAGTTCATTCCTACTTTAGCATTAAAGAAATCAGTGTAATCCAGGACTCTCCCGAGCAACCCCGCCGTAACCGAAGGGCCCTTAAGGACTTCCGCATCTCGAGGGTTGTCAAAGATACGGGGGCGGGCCCAGGGGAAGGTATCTTCAAGCCATACAACATCACATCCGAAAGCTGATGGAAAAATTGCAGTACCTAAATCTGTGGATATTACCGGGACATAATTATCAGCTACTTCAGCCTTCGTCCTGAACTCCTTGAATTGGTGATCTAACATCCTCTGAGGATCCTCAATCATTTCTCGAAAAGACCCATCAGGCAAAATTTCATAATTTATTTGAACCCCAGGTCGCGCGACTTTTTCCAAATTCCATAGCCGCATCATAAATTCTTTCCGGGCTTCTATTAGTTCTTTTGTGAATGCACTCGCTGTCACACCGCCACTCTCCCTCATGTATGTCAATTTATATTCATAATTTGTATCAACATCAAATCAATATTAGTTTAGTATCTTCATTCCCGTACCGTATACCTTCATGATTTGACAGCTCCAAGAGTTAAACCATCAACTATATGACGCTGAATTATTAAAAACAAAATATAAACCGGGACAACTGCAAGGACGCATCCGGCTATAATTACGCCCGGCCTCATATTACTTGCGTAACCAACCAAGGACAGCAGTTCGGCGGATAGGGTACGATTCTGTGAAGACTGAATAAAAGTGATAGCAAACACGAATTCGCTCCATGACAACAGAAAACTAAACGCCCCCGCTGCTGCTATTCCAGGCCTAGCGAGCGGAACTATAATCCGCCATAATACCTGTCCATGGGTGCATCCGTCAATTCTCGCAGCCTCATCCAATTGCTTGGGAATAGACGAAAAAAAGCCAACAAGCATCCAAATCGAAAATGGAAGAGCAAACGTAGTATCTGCTAGGATTAACGACCATAGGGAATCGACTAAACCCAATGACCGAATGGTTATAAATAGCGGTGTCACTAACAGCACCGAAGGAAACATATAGACAAACAGTATGAACTTACTAAGAGCGCTTTGGCCTCTAAATCGAAACCTAGCTATTGAAAATGCTGCAATGGAACCGATTAGCAAGCTTAGCACCGTGACAAATGAAGCTACTAAAATACTATTGAACAATACACGGCCAAAACTGCCCAATCTGAATAGATACTCATAGTTTTGTAGACTAAACCGTTTCGGGAACAAGTGCGGAGGATACTTCCCAAATTCCGGTAAAGACTTAAATGAAGAAAAAAACAAGTCAACAAAGGGGAAGAGAATGATTCCGAGTATCATTAGCGCTACAGAGTAGAACCCAACGTAAATCACAAGCCTCCATATTTTTCTCTTTCTTTGAGCCATAGTTTTTCACTCCTCGATATACACATAACGAAGGTAGATCGACGCTAGAATTAATAGAATTAAAAACATAATTGTGGAGATTGATGAAGCATATCCTGCTTCAAGTGAGAGGAAGGCCGTCTTATAGCTAAAGGTACTCAGGAGTTCTGAAGCGTGTAAGGGGCCTCCTTGCGTGAGAGCATAGGTGAGATCAAAGTAATTGAATATCCATATAATGTCTAATAATGTCAGTATCGCTAATGTAGGACGTATTACAGGAACTGTAATGCTTATAAATTTCTCCCATGTGTTTGCTCCATCGACAGAAGCAGCCTCATACAATTCCTTAGGGACACTTTTCAACGCCGCAGTTAGAGCAAGCATAGCGAGGGGGAAACCCCGCCAAACCAAAGGGATGATAACAAGGTAGAGGACTATACGCGTGTTTCCCAATAAATTGATAGGGCCTGAACTAAGCCCGGTTTCTTTAAGGAAAAACGCGATCCATCCGTGATGATCATTATAAAGGTATTGCCAGATAATCGCAGCCCCGATTCCGGGTGTAATCCAGGGTAACATAAGAAGGGCACGGAAGATCCCAACACCCTTAAGCTTCTGGTTAAAGAATAACGCCAGTGCCAGGCCTAACAGTATACTACCTAGTGTTCCAAGCGCTGACCAAATCAGGTTATGCCACATAGAAACCCAAAATAGATTGTCTCTGAACAGCCTAGTAAAGTTTTTTAGGCCGATGAAGCTGTATTCATGAGTGAGAAGTTGCTTATCTGTAGTACTTAGCCATAATCCGTTCAATATCGGGTAGATTATTATAGTAAGTATGAGTATAACCGTAGGAACCATCGCACCGTATGGCCATATATACCTATGACTCCCCCAAAAAAACTTCTTGTTTTCCAATGCTACAACACCTCAGCCTCGGATGATCATAAATCAATAGCGAACGTGACGTAAAGGCGAGGCCATGGCCTTAGGCCTCGCCCAACCCTCGCCTTAGTATTTTGCAAATATGTCTTCGTAGATTCTCTGATATTTATCCAGAGCCTTGTATAGAGACATCCCGTTCACTATGTCAAGTATCATCTTTGAGAGGATATACCGTCCTTCAACCTCACCGTTAGCCGGGTGAGCACCATATCCTACACCATTACGAACAACCCTACCTGCCTCAAGTAAGTTAACGATCGACTTATTCCATGGCTGCATTTTCAAGATTTCCGGCGTGTTAAGCCGCTTCACTGGTGAAAGCCAGCCACACATCTTGATCCAACCTGTTAAATTATCATCCCGCATCATAAACTTAAGGAGTTCCTTAGCTTCTTTTTTATGCGGAGCCTTCGAGAATAACCAGATTCCACCTGTGGCGCCATAGCTTCCTGATACGGCACCGAGTGTATGCGGTATCACACCGTAACCTGTATTTTTAAACACATCGGGGTACTGCTGGCTATATAATGAGCCTAGCCAGCCATAACTCATCATCATAGCGGCTTCGCCGTTACCATATATCGGTTCAACGGGGTTAGTCCCGGCTCCACCTTCTACTCCAGGGGGCACAACCCTATACTTCATGTAAAGATCCACGTAGAATTGCACTACTTTCTTCATCTCTGGCGTATTAATAGCGGGGTGTCCATCCTCGCCTATTTCCCTCGCTTTGCTTGAAGCGATAAAGGACAAAAGAGCTTGGTTGGTGGCATACGAATCGTTATATGGTAGTGCAATCCCCCACTGGTCACTTTTTCCGTCACCATTAAGATCCTTCGTTAGTTTTTGGGCCTTTGTCAATAGTTCATCCCACGTTTGCGGTGGGCTGTTGATTCCAGCTTTGGCAAATAAATCTTTTCGATACATCAGGACCCATGCACCTTCGATATAGGGAACCAACCAATAATGGCCATTCCACTTGTACCAACATAAAGTGGAGTAATATTGATTAGGACCGCCAAGCCACTCTATTACATCATCAAGAGGCTCAAGCGCACCTTTAGAGGCAAACTGAATCCCAGCTTCTGTACCACCTGTTGATAAGTCGGGTACTGTTCCTGATTCGATAGCGGTCGTCCACTTGCGATAGACTTCAGCCCACGGTACGACTGTCATCCGAACTTTTACCCCTGTCTCTTTTTCAAACCGTGAAAATAGATTGTCGAAATACATCTTCGCCGCTATCGGATCCGGATCCCACGGCGTGTACCAGAAATCAATGGTTGTCGCAGCCGCTGCAGGAAGCACAAGTAATCCTAGAAACAATGCTATACTTACAAGGAAACATATAGCTTTGTGTCCCATTATCATAATTTTACACTCCTTCCATAATAATGGTAATAAGTAGATAACGTCGAGCGACCGACCTGTAGAGGGGGGCTTTTCCCCCCTACAGGCTTGTTAGGCTGAGCATTTCTGAGGTCAGGAGAAAGTTTCTCGCGAAACTGGCCCTGGCCGCAGCTGCCTGGATGTTATACAAACATGAGCAGAGCCTTTATCAGGTATTTCGTATCTAACCGAGTAGTACTAGATCATATTTTCATTGCCCGTAACGTTCCGTCAACACATAGGGGTCTACCAATAACTCTGAATTACATTTCCACCGCCTCCCCTTGAGTAGACCTAGACTCCCGGAGATTCCGAAGTCGCAATCACCAGATTTATACCCTCATCCCCAAAGAAGTGTGCCCTTTCCCTCTGCAAAGCCCCTAAGAGGGGCTACGAAGTAAGAGATACCCAGGCTAACACGCACCAGATCCACCATATTGTGGTGCTACATGAAGATTACGGTATTATCTCGTTTATCAAGGTGCAGTCATTACTCCCATTTAGTTGGGAGAAATCAATGGTCTCATGGACTAACTTAGACGAAAATAAATGATTCCCGTCATTTCAATTTATGACCTTTTTGTATCCCCTATGCTCAAGGCCATAGTCATACATAGTCTCAAATAGAGCTCTAACATTTTCTATTGGGGTATCAGGCATAATAGTATTTGCGGGGGCCAGCATAAAACCTCCTTCTTTTCTATCGAAGATGTCTATCACCCTAATCACTTCGGAACGTACTTGATCTGGGCTGCCGTACATAAGCTGTTGAACATCTATGCCGCCAAAGAAGCAAATCTTTCCCCCAAAATCACGAGCCACTCTTTCTATATCGTTGGCATGGGGCTGTACCGGATGTAGGATATCTAATCCGACATCGATGAGATCCGGGATAATTTCTTCTATATGACCACAGGAATGCAGTGCCGCATGTAGGCTGTATTTGTGGGCTTCATCTATCATCCTAGAATACCAAGGCTTAAAAATCTGCCTCCAAAGATTAGGATCTATCATGAGAGCGTTCTGGGTTCCCCAATCGTCACTGAAAAAAATTCCATCAACACCTGCATTAGCAAAGTTTCTGATTATTTCACAGTAAAAATCGACCAATGCTTCTCCCAGCTTTAATACATTCGCACGGTCGAAGTACAGATCGGCAAATAAATTCTCCATCCCTCTCAAAATGTGCATTCTTTCAAAAGGCCCGAGCCACCAATGCCCCATGATGTAAGTGTCCGGATTCTCCTTCACTAAACGATGCACATGTTCAAATCTCCCTGGCGCATTTGCATCCGGCATTGTAGCAATGTAGTCGTCTAATTGGGCCCAATCTTGAAGGGGATGATTTATAGGCCGAGATCCAACCCCGCCCTCCGCATGCTGAATCCGTACGCCCCATTCGTCTGTTCCTAAACCCTCGGATTCGGCAATCACAAGTACACCTACAGAGAACTGAAGCTGACCTGGATCCCGTTGTCTCTCAAGCGGAGGAGCATAAGATGTAATCAGGAGGTCATTAGGGTATTCCTTCTCAAGCGCTAATATCTGGTCGCGATTTCTTGATATAAACTCTTCCGAAACAAAATTGTACCAGACCGGGATCCTCTTAGGATAATTACGAGTTATGGCCCTCACAACTTCATCTCTGGACATTCGATTTAACCTCCTGCTAAATCGCTAATATATTTTAAAGCGGTTCCTTCACGGCAACTTACATGACAATGCCTCAAAATTCGTTACTCTTTGAATAACCCTGCCATTAATCTGATTATCAAACCCCAAATTGAATTATTCAACTTCCCCGTAGCCGGGGGAGTTATTTGGGGAACATATTACGAAGGAACATATGCAGATGCCAGCGTAGGGTCACAATTCCAAAGCAATCTAACCCTGCCATAACACCTTTATAACCTGTAGCTTGGAAGATAAGTTTTGTGATCCTTGTCAGACTCCTATTGATCAACTATGGCTTTTATCCCCTGTGGATCAAACCACCCTTTCGCCCCGCCAATCACATCCCCTTGGGCCCCTATAGAATTCTTAGCTTGATTCCCGCACCACCAGCTCCGGCTCAAGGGCTATCCGAATCACAGAATCCATGTTCCCTAGGATGACCTTATACAGCACATCCGCCGCCTGCTCGCCCAGGTCAAACAGCGGCTGCCTCACCGTGGTCAACGCCGGGCTCGTGTACGCTGCGGCCTCTATATCGTCAAACCCGATAATGGCAATATCGTCGGGGATACTCAGCCCCCTATCCCGTATAACCTGCATGGCGCCCAAGCACATGTTGTCGTTCGCAACAAATACCGCCGTGGGGGGCTCCGGCAAATCGAGTATGCGCCTCATACACTCTCGCGCGCTCGCCTTGTGGAAATCTCCACGAAAGATTAAACCATCGTCTACCGCCAACCCGGCGCTTTCAAGGGCCCGCCTATATCCTTCGAGCCGCGCCTCAGCCTCATGTTGTCCCGCTGGGCCTGTGATATGAGCAATCCTGGTATGTCCCCTCTTGATCAAATGAGATGTG
This sequence comes from Bacillota bacterium, assembly GCA_013178125.1. Classification (NCBI taxonomy): domain Bacteria; kingdom Bacillati; phylum Bacillota; species Bacillota bacterium. The sequence continues at coordinate 75,477 of JABLXJ010000005.1, forward strand.
GCCTCAAAAGCCCCCTTTACCTGGTCAACGATGACAGAATTGACATCAAAGATCGACATGTCCTGTCCTACGACCACAAACGGAAACTTACGTTGGACGAGTTCTCCTACATCCTCCCATCGAAGGGGCCAGTGAGAGAGGATCAGTAGACCATCCAACTTTCGTTGCCGCGCCACTTCGGCCAGCATCTCGGCCCGGCTCGACGATGAACCGCCTCTATTCTCCCCCTTGATATCTATCTGAAATGAATAGCCATACTCTCGCGATGCCTCGATCATGCCCTGGATGACCGGCATGTAGAAACCACCATATGGCTTGTCGCCGCTGATAAATGCGTAAAGGCCGATAGTGTTTGTGCGGCTTGTTGCGAACCTTTGCGCGATGCTGCTGGGGTGGTAATTGAGCTTACGTATAGCCTCGAGCACCCTGGACTTTGTCTCGGGTGCGACATTAGGCCTGTCATTCAATACAAGCGATACAGTTGATACAGATACCCCGGCCAAGCGTGCTACATCTCTTATCGTGGTTGACATCTTTTACCCTGCTCCCTATTTACACACGAGCCTCCGCTTCCAGTAGCCAAAAGATTAGAAGCTACGGCACCGAAGCAATTAAATCATTTCATATCAATAAATTAGCAGCTAAATGTCATATTGCCCCTCCACTATTAAACTAGTTCGACATTGATTTAAAAATTCCTTCCTCGTTTGCAAAAATTAATGCTACCCTTACACTCCCTGCGCACCTCGAACTCCCCTGAAAAATCAAGCTTGATAGGTCAATCTTACCATTACCCAACCCCATGATCACAAGTGCAGGAAATCTAAATCATCGAGCGTATTGGACTTAAACCAGTTCGACTAGATGACTAGTATTACTGAAAGACCCGGCGACTGCCTCGCATTTGTCGAACCGGGTCCCAAAAGCCTCAGTATACCTCATGATTATAGCTTAGGGGGAATGCGCCCTCTACCATCACGGCTTTCTCCTGAACAGAGTCTAGAATAAAATGGCATAAGTAGCTGATAAGGCACAAAATGGCTAGTAACCTCACAGCGCCTCAGCCTCCTCCCGCGCTATCTGGCACCAGCGAATCACATTCTGCGGGTTACGGCCGATTGTGTGATTGTCCTTCATGATAACCTCCACTCGGCAATTCCGGATGAGCTGCAGGGTCTCCCGGAGCCCCTTGCGGATGTATTCCTCATCCAGGTGCGGCACGGCCAGGTGGGCCGGGTTGGGTTTCATTGAATAGATATAACGATCCCCAAGGTTCTCAACCATAGCGGCCAGATTAGCCCAGGGGGACACGGAAACCCGCCGGAGCCGTGGAGCCTTCTTCACAACATGCCACCGCGGGTCCAATGGCTCGCAGCAACCATAACAGTTCAGTCCAAACCGTTCGAGGATCGGGAGCTGGTATTGGAACACGAACTCCTCAAAGGCCTCCGGGGAGAAGTAGACTGTCTCCTGGCTTTCACAGAACCCCCACATATCGCAGGTGCGCACCTTCTTGCCATCGAAGTCTCTTTGGGGAAGCTCCCGGGTGTACCCAAAGCCACCCGAACCTACATATGTCCCATCGTTATTTAGGCTCAATAAACCATTCTCCTCGAGGAAGTCAAGCTTGGCCAGGTGCCCGTCCCGCAGGATGCCCATCAACCGGTGGAGCTCATTCGGGTGGTCGTATATATCATACATAATCTGTTCTATGCCGCGCAGATTCACCAATGTCCACGTCATGCCCAGGCTCCACCACCAGACCCCCTTGAGTCGCACTATGAGCAAATCGCCCAAGACCTCCTGGGCCAGCGAAAGAACCCTCTGAGTCGTCTCGTAATCGACAGTTATCTGCGGAAAATGCAACTTATCTATATCCTTGTAATCCTTTAGAGGAGCCTCCCACCGGTAGGAACCACCGCCCGTCCCCCCGATTTTCGTCTCGTGCATCCCCCAGTCGCTCTCGGTGTAGGTATAAGGGATGTTAAAATAGGGTTCTACCACCCGGTCATCCCCCATGGATTCGCCCCAGAAGACCTCCTTGCGCAGGGTCATTTCCCACTGCCGCGCCAGCCCCCCCTCGCACTGCATCTGGTCCTCGGTTATGATCTCGTTCCAGCCGTTCTCCGGGTCGCAAAAGATCACCGGGCGCGTAGCCTCGAGTGCATTATGGCGGTACCAGAGATCCCGTTTCTCATCCTCGATAGGCCGCGCCGCGAGCTCGCGGACACGCGCAGCCAGGCGCCGCAATACCTCCCGGTCCCTCTGACTTACGCTTACATCCATCACTACACCCTTTTGTGTGCTCAAGGAAAATTGCGTTTGGTCCATTGCAGTAAATGCCCCCCTTCACTTAACACTTCCTCATATGTCTACAGCTACATTATACCTCGCTGTGCCTCGCTATGCTACTTCCTGGAAGGCCTGTGATCACACTGTTAATACACTTTGCTCTCTTCTCACAACCTGCACTGCTACTCCCTCACGGAGCATATCCCTCACATATCTATATCTGTAGCAAACCCATAATAACCATCTGATCTGGCGCCATTCACCTCCAGCACTTGAATTCTTGGATGTAGCAGGCCTGATGGAGCCGGTGGAAAAGGCACATCAACCTCATTAGGGGCCTCATGTAGAGTCCCACAGTCCCGGGTCCCGAGTCCCACCAGAGATTTGACAGCTATGCTGTAATACAGTATAATGTAAGTGAGGTGAGTAATATGGGAAAAAATAGATATCGGACCCAGCTCTACCTTGATGAGACGCAATACCTCTTTCTTAAGGAAAGTGCAGCAAAATACAATACAAGTATTGCCGGAGTAGTCAGGACCCTTATTGACAAGGAAATGGGAGTTGGGGAGCCAATCAAAGACGATGATCCCCTGTTTCATATTACGTCCACTGCTGTAGAGACGGGACGCGTGGATGGATCTATCGATCATGATCGTTATATTTATCGACAGAGCCACATGCGCCACACGCGGGCCAATCAGCAGCAAGAGCCCGATTAGGATGCTGTTCAAAATCAAGAATGGGGGTCATCACCGGTGACGCGCCTTGTTGAGTGGCTGTTTGTTGATACCTCGGCGTTTATCGCCCTACATGATGCAAGCGATCGCTATCATAAAATGGCAAAAGGCTTCTTCACTCCGGAAAGGATCCGGGACCTGAGGGTCCATCTGGTGACAACAAGTTTCGTTTTTGCCGAAGTATACTCTTACTTCTGCAAAAACCACACCGACGCCATAGCGGTTGGCAGTTATATCCGCGATAGCAAGATTCTGCGCCATATTCGTCCGGATCTGACCGATGAAGAAGCGGCGTGGCAGATTGCCAAGAAATACAACGACAAGGATTTTAGCTTTGTCGATTGCCTGAGCTTTGCCATAATGTTCAAGATCGGCTGTAATAAAGCCTTTACATTTGACTCACACTTTCGGCAGATGGGCTTCGAAGTATTCCCGTCCCCAATAAGGCTATCACCATAGATTACCCCACTTCCCTCTTTTTCTGTTCTCTGTAGACTCTCGGAAATTGCGAAGCCCCGTGGTTGCCAGATGTATAGGCTGGACACCTTTTCCCCGCCTCTAAAGAAATAGCTGAACGAGGAGATCCTCATCCTAAATTCATCAATTCATTCTAAATTCGCATGTCTATCAAACATCTTCTCAGGCTTCGCGCCCAGCCGCTCCGCGATTTGCATGATGAGGTCATCACAAAGCAGAAGGAGACACTGTTCGAAAAGGCTACCCATGGGCTGAATCGATTGAAGCTTAATCAGAGGTGCGGGAGAAGTTGGAACCGATTCAGGATTTGATAAATCAGATACCACCAGCGGCACGTCGTCGCCGTCATCGCCGACCTTGGCTTTTACCTTAGCCTTTGGTGTGTTTACCGGGATTTCTATGACAACCCCTCCCGCAGCACGTGTAAGCCGCCCAGATTCAGAAGTAGCCGAGGTGGTTATGACCGCGACCTGGACCCCAGATGTCCCTAACGCCTTCCGGATCATCTGAACGATTGATGGGGTCTCGCCCGACCCTGTTCCGGCCACGAGCAAATCCCCTCCCCTTATAGCAGGGGTCACTACCTCACCAACCGAGTAGGCAGTGAGGCCGAGGTGCATAAGCCGCATTGCGAACGCCTTCATCATCAAGCCCGAACGGCCCGCCCCGGCTAGAAAAACCTTCTTGGCCGCCAATATCCGGCTAAGAAGCGCATCCACGGCATCCCTATCGATCATCTCGAAAGCCCGGGCTATTTCCGTCAAAATGTCTTTAATATCTTTTGTGTGTGAGCCCATAGCGCCCAGGGATGGAGTCGATTCTATATCCCCCAGGTCTATCCCCGGGAAACGGGAACGTAACGCCCTTGCCGCCCCGGCCGGGTCCGCTGAACCCGTGATCCACGAGCCGACCACCACCACATTGGGCTTATAGCGCAGAACCTCATCGATCGTTTCAGGGCTTATCCCGCCCGCGACCATGATGGGCAGATTCGTCACGGCCGAAACCTGCGCGAGAGCAGCCAGCGGGTCTTGGCCAGTCGCCTGCTCGTCCGTTCCTGTATGCACCCCTATCATGTGCACGCCGAGTCCCTCCAGCCTCCTTACGGTCTCCACCCTCTCATGGTCATGGGTGCCCAGGAGGTCGGCTACAACCCTCTTACCAGTAGAATTCGCTGCACTTACGGCACCCACTATCGTAGCGTCATGCGCAAGTGCCAGGACGCTTATAACGTCAGCGCCCGCGTCAAAAGCCATCTCTGCCTCGCGTGCACCGGCATCTACGGCCTTCATATCAGCAACAATGACTTTATCTGGGAAGGCAGCCTTCAGGCGTTCAACCGCGCGTATTCCTTCTTTCTTAATTAATGGAGTCCCCGCCTCTATCCAATCGATATGCTTCTCTAGACGCGTACACAGGGAGAGTGCTTCGTCTAGCGGAATAAAATCGAGAGCAAGTTGTAGATTCAAGAGCGCACCTTCTTCTTTGGTATTCATTAAGTATTCCATTTAGTATCCATAGTAAATCATCTATCTCTAAACTTTTTTGCAGAGTGCAGTCCAGGAAGCTGGAAATTGACGTGGAGTAAAAAGGAAACAGACAAGACTGCACTTCTGTAGCATAAAGGAATTAACAAAGCTGCCTTTATCTAACAAGAGTGACAGCGCATGCCTACGCCACTTATAGTATAAGAAGATCAGTGCCTAGTCAAGATTCCTTTGCACCATGGTCTTTTACCCCATGGGTCAAAATCTGCGGTTGAAATAGTGCTCGGCGGCACGGGCGGGGCGGGAAGAGTTATATGCATCACGGGTTGGGTGGGAAGTGTGATGTACATCAGCGTTTGGGTCCTGACGCGTGACGTAGGGTACTGCTCAGGAGGAACCCGTGATGTAGGTCACCGGTCCCAGGAATCTCCGTATCCCCGTGGGCCCGGTCCTCATAGAATGGGCTAGGAAGGGGTATTTTGAAAGACACCCGGGTTAGAGCGTGAGTAATGGAAAGGCAGTAAGGATAGAAAGATAGAAAGACATTTAGGCAGGCGGTTAAAGATGATTAGAAGGTGATCGCCCGTGAAGTTCCGGTTATCCAGCCTCATTGGCTGGCCGTGGAAGGCTGTAGCGGGAAAATTCCGGAGACTGGGGGCGGGGCGTGCGATCAGGGCGAGAAAGGCGACGCCCCGGGCCGTGATTAGATCGAGTGGGGCGGGGGGGTTAGGGGTAATCGGCTCTGCCCCGAGCAACATGGACGAGGTAAGCGTACATCTCAACGGGTTTGAGATCTTCATGCAGCGCTGGTACACATATGATGTGCCCCATGAGGTCTCCATTTTCATTCCCCGGGCGGAGATGCGTACCCGCAGGGACCGCGGCGCCGAGGAGACAGAGCTGATTCTAAATACCATTACCATTGTCCACGCCCCGCGCTTCCCTCCGCGCCGTTCGACAGAATAAAACTTCGACAGAGTAAAATAAGGCAAGGGGAGAGGGAGGGAGGGAGGGGGAGAGGGGCACGGCGCCTACCAGACAACCAGACCCTACCAGACCTCAACCTTACCGTACCTCCCTCTTCCGCATTCTGAGCGACTTAGGCGTGACCTCCAATAGCTCGTCATCGGCTATGAATTCAAGGCACTGCTCGAGGCTCAACTGGCGCCGCGGCGTCAACTTGACGGCGATATCCGCCGTTGAACTGCGCATATTCGTGAGCCGCTTCTTCTTGCATACATTAACCATGATGTCATCCGCCCGGGCATTTTCACCCACTATCATCCCACGATATACCTCAACACCCGGCCCCACAAAGAGCTCCCCGCGCTCCTGGGCATTTTCGAGGCCGTAGGCCGTGGTCTCACCCGTCTCAAACGCCACGAGCGCCCCGCGAGTGCGGGTTGGGATGTCGCCCCCCCACGGCGCGTAATGGTGAAAGGTATGATACATTATGGCGAGCCCCTTGGTATCAGTCAGTAACTCCGAGCGCAGCCCAAATATCCCCCGCGTGGGGATGTTGAACGTCAGGTGCACATGCCCGTCCGGGCGGTTATTCATGTTGACGAGCTCCGCCCTGCGCTGCCCCAGCCGCTCCATTACGACCCCAACATAGTCGCCAGGGACATCCACGAGGAGCTCCTCAACGGGCTCGTGCTTGACCCCATTGATATCCTTTGTTACCACCTGCGGCCTGGATACTTCGAATTCATAGCCTTCACGCCGCATAGTCTCGATGAGGATGGAGAGATGAAGCTCGCCGCGGCCGTATACCACGAATGCGTCCGGCGAATCGGTCTCCTCCACCCGCAGGCTGACGTTGGATTCAAGCTCCCGCAAGAGCCTCTGGCGCAGGTGCCGCGATGTGACGTACTCGCCCTCGCGGCCCGCAAATGGGCTTTTATTTACCATGAATGTCATCGAGACGGTAGGCTCGTCGATTCTCACGAATTGGACCGGGGCCGGATTGTCTGGGTCCGCGATAGTGTCCCCCACATTTATGTGTTCCAGGCCCGACACGACCACGATCTCGCCCACCCCCGCCTCCTCCACGGGAACCTTCTTGAGTCCGTTGAAAACGTGTACCTCCGCGATCCGCTGCAGCCGGACCGAGGAAGAGGGGCCGGCTCCAGCCGCGCCGCTCGCACCGCTCGCGCCATTCGTGCCACTCATGCCGCTGACACCCGACACGGTAGCACCACCGCCACCCGGGATGATCGCGACATTCTGTTTCGCCCGGATTCGCCCGTTTAGCACCCGGCCTATAGCCTGCCGGCCGATGTATGAGTCGTAATCGATCATTGCGACGCCGATCTGGAGCGGGGCACCCGCATCGCCTCCTGGCGCCGGGATGTGGTGGATTATCGTCTCGAATAGCGGGGTCAGGTCCTGGCCCTCCATGTTTGGGTCGAGCGAGGCTATTCCCCTTGTCGCCACGGTGTAGACAACAGGGAAGTCGAGCTGTTCGTCGGACGCGCCAAGCTCGATGAAAAGCTCCAGGACCTCGTCCAGGACCTCGGCGGGCCGGACGTTCGCCCTGTCCATCTTGTTGATCACCACAATGGGCGTGAGTCCAGCCTCCATGGCCTTTCGCAGCACAAAACGCGTCTGGGGCATCGGACCTTCAAAGGCGTCCACCAGGAGCAGGGCGCCATCCACCATCTGCACGATTCGCTCCACCTCTCCGCCGAAGTCTACGTGCCCGGGGGTATCGACGATATTCAACCTGTAGCCTTTGTAAAAAACCGCCGTATTTTTGGACATAATGGTAATGCCGCGCTCACGCTCCAGGTCGTTGCGATCCAGGATGCGCTCCTCCACCACCTGGCCCTGGCGAAAGACGCCGCTCTGCTTGAGCATGCCGTCCACGAGAGTGGTCTTGCCGTGATCTACGTGGGCGATTATTGCAAGATCTCGAATGAATTCCCTATCCATAGTGATTTCTCCCTTGTGGTTGCTCCCCTATAGTTGCTCCTTTACTTACCATCGCCAGTAACATAGTCGACAATGATGACTGATTAAGATAAAGAGTGGGAAAGCTATACCGCCTCTATAATTTTAACACCCGGCATGGTTCCCCAATATAGGTACCAAAATGCCAAAGATGCTAAGTCGAAGTCCTCAGAGATGCCAGCGCCTTCGGTTGCAACGGAAGGCGGTGGATACCGGTTATAATCTTAGTCCAACATTCGCTTTCTGTAAATAGCCCAAGACCGCCAGACCGCCTAGCTACCCGCCCTCGGCCGGGGCGGCCTCGGGACGAAACGAAAGCCGATGGCCACTTCCGTAAGGCAGCACTAGAAACGCTAATGACGGTCGTAGGGAAAGAAAGGGTAAAAAGAAATGTGTCTGAGGAAGAAGTGATGGCCGATTTTGAAGCCTTCCGGAAAGATTACAGTAACCACTAGACTATTGGGCCCCGCGACCCGGACAATGATTTTAAGAAAATGGGTTCAGAGCCTTTACGCCTTCGTAGCATTGGCCGCAGTTAAAGTCTTCGGTCCAGATGACCTCGCACCCGAGGGCTTTGGCACTACGGAGGATGAGCGAATCCCAAAATGATAACTTGTTCCGCTGGTGTATGCGAATAGCTCCTAGGATATCGCTGATATCAGGTACATGCACCCTCCATTGGGACAAATCAGATATGACCTGAAATGCCACTTCCGGTTCGAGTGGCCTTACAACCTTGCGGACCATAGTCACGTAAAACTCTTGGAGCACCTGAATACTGAGACAACCGTTACCGCTGTTCCACATGTCAGTTATGAGGGCTTTGGCTCGCTCATGCTTCTCCCCCGCAGATACATCATGTGCGTAGACTAGCACATTCGTATCAACGAATTGGAGCACCGGACTATCTTTCATAGAGGTCCCCTCTCCCCCATGTTATATTGCCATGTGTTCCGAGGTCAGGGGCATCGTTTAATATCCTAATATGGTGTTCACGCGCCTTATTGTATGAATCTTCCTTTTGAACGAGATCCTCGAGGATCCTAGCCAGAAGGCCTGATACCGAGGTTTGTCTCTCGATAGCAATGTGCTTTACCCTTCGCAATAAATCTTTACGAATAGAAAGGGTGATATTCTGGTAATCCATTTAACTCACCTCCACGTAAATGAGTGTATCACTCCTTTACGTGGAGGTCAAGACCTACATCGCCTCGCCACTTTAGCTAAAGGTTACTCAAAGCTTCGAAAAGCCGCTCCTCAAACCCTTTCAAAGGCCTCATCAGGCTCTGACCTCGACCGCTGAAGCAGCCACGGCATACCAGTGGCCGCCCATATGGTGGATGCTCCTCGCATCAGGGTTCCCCATATGCCACCGGTCCGTGAAAAGCCCCTCCTCCGCCGATGCTGCGACTACCTCCGCGAAAAAGAGCGTGTCCTCACCCCAGGGTTTTGTCTCCGTGACACGACATTCAAGGTGGCCGATGCACTCCCCGACGAGGGGGGCCTTAACCTTTTGCGCAGGAACAGCCGTTAGGCCGGCAGCCTTGAATTTGTCGATGTCCCTGCCTGATACGTTGCCGCAATAGTCCACCTTCTCCACGAGCGAGCTATTGGGGATGTTCACTACAAACTCCCCTGTCTCAGAGATCAACTTGTGGGAGTAGTTCCCGGCGCCTACCAGCATCACGAGCGCAGGGGGCTCGAACCCCACCGGCGTGATCCAGGCCAGCGCGAAAACGTTGGGCTTGCCGAGCCCTGGATCATCCACGGAGATCAGCACCGTGGGGCCGTGGTTTATCAGGGTCACCGCATCGCTTAGGTTCACAGGTTTCTTCGCCACAAATATCCCTCCAAATGTAACTTTAATCTTGCCCCATCCCTCCGTTACTATTGGCACCCAGACCGAGGAGCGCGGCTGCGTTCCCGCCCAGAATCGTCTTCTCCATTTCGAGGGGTAGCCCGAGGTCGTGGATTTCGGCCACGGCCTGCGCCTGGTCCGCCCATGGAGAATCCGTGCCAAACAGGATACGGTCCACACCGTGCGCCAGGATGAGGCTCCGCATGCGGGCCGCTCCAAGCCACGGATAGGAATAAGATGTATCGAAATAGAGGGGCTGTCCGACCAGACCGGCCTCGACCTCATCCCAGCACCGCCACCCACCCATGTGGGCCGCCACCCACTTCCCCTCGGGGAGGCGTTGAATCACCTTGCGCAGCCGCTCCGGGGGGCAATGGCAGGGTTCGGGGAGCCCGATATCGATCCCGGCGTGAAACAGAATTACCAGTCCCTCAGCGCACAGCGCCTCATAAACCGGAAACACCCGCGGCTCATCGACATAAAACTCCTGGTAGTCGGGGTGAAACTTCACCCCTTTCAGGCCGTAGTCCGCAATGCGCCGGATTTCGTCGCGCCAGTCCCGGGAATCCGGGTGAATGCTACCGAATGAGAGTATCCTCCCCGGCGCCCGGGCGGTGCAGGCCCAGGCCCATTCATTTATACTGCGTTCCTGGCCGGGCCGGGTCGCCACAGGCTGAAGGATGGAGAGGTCGATCCCCGCCCGGTCCATAGACCTCAATAACCCGCTGACCGTGCCATCCAGATATGCCTTCTCGCCGGCGCTCTCCTCCAGCTTTGCGATGGCGCGGCGCGCCAGTTTGTCAGGGAAACAGTGAGTGTGAAAATCAATGACCATATCATCTACCATTTAGAAGGCCTTCTTGCTGTCCAAAAGGATCGTGACCGGCCCGTCGTTTTGAATCTCCACGAGCATCATGGCTCCGAACTCCCCGGTAGCTACTGCCAGCCCTTGCTCGCGCAGCTGCTGAACATATGCGACGTAAAGGGCGGTAGCGATATCGGGCGGCGCGGCCTCGGAAAAGCTTGGCCTCCGGCCGTGCCTGCAATCCCCATAGAGGGTAAATTGGGAGATAGCAAGCACCTCCCCGCCAACGTCAAGACAGGATAGATTCATTTTCCCGTTACTATCCTCGAATATCCTGAGGTTCGCGGTCTTCTCCGCAAGATAGCGGGCATCCTCCGGGCCGTCGCCGCGCCCGACGCCGACGAGGGCCACAAGCCCTCGCCCTATCTCGCCCTTCACGGCGCCATTTACGGTGACTCTACCGGAGCGAACCCTCTGTATCACGGCTCTCATTCAATACTTTCCTCGGCTTTCCTATTGAGAGATTATCTAGCAATCTCCTCGAGCTTGGCGACCCGAGTGACAAGATAGCGGGTGTCAGTGGAAATAGCTTCCAGCCTATTCTCTATGTGGCCAAGCCTATCCTCATGGGACTGGAACGCATCGAAAAGTATGCGAATTTTATCAATGACCTCATTTTCGAAGCGGGTCTCGAGTCGTATCTGCCCCTTCTCGATATTGTCAACACGAGAAGTGAGACTATCAACATGAGCGCTGAAACTGTCAACATGGGAACTAAGATCGTCAACATGAGAACTAAGATCATCAACGCGAGAACTGAGACTGTCAACATGAGAACTGAGATCCCCAACGCGAGAATTGAAACTGTCAACATGGGAACTAAGATCGTCAACATGAGAACTGAGATCCCCAAAATGGGAAGTGAGATCGTCAACACGGGAACTCAAACCGTCAACATGAGAACTAAGATCATCAACGCGAGAACTGAGACTGTCAACATGGGAACTGAGATCCCCAACATGAGAACTGAGATCGCCAACATGGGAAGTGAGATCGTCAACACGAGGAGTGAGATCGTCAACATGAGACGCAAGGCTGTCAACACGGGACGCAAGCTTATCTTGCCCCGCCTCGATATTATCAAGACGAGATACAACCTTAGCTTGCTGCGACTCCATATTGTCAAGACGTGACTCAAGCCTTGCCTGACCGGTTTTTAGATCGCTTACGTCGGACTTGGCACTCTTGATCTCGCTGAGGATCTCTTTTAGAAGGTCTTCCACGTGATTCACGCTCCCTAAATTCCTTGAAATCTCGCCTGCCTGACCAGTCTTTACTAGACGCAGCTATGTATCTATCTTACCCTGTTTTAGCACCGGTTCCTTTGGCTCTTGTAGTCTCTGGTTATTAACCTCTTGCTGTCACTGTTGCCAACCCCGGCATATTTGACATGATGATTATACCATAAACTGGATAAATGAGGCAAGCCCATGATCTAAAAATTTACTTCTAAAAATTGTATATAGCTCCCCGCCCTTTCAGATCCCATTTCAGGTGGCACGCCCTTGTTGCACGGCACTTTCGCGATCTCATACTCGAGCTTAAACTTATAAAGAAGCTTAAGACCGGCCTTGACATGATGGTCCACAACGAGCTATAGTTTATTTAAACGGTTGCTTAATTTATAAGTTTTTATTAAATCTCCGAGGCCTTTGATATTCCGGTGACTCGGCAAACGGGGGTGCATGTTATCACATATGAACGCCAGCCCTTCTCCTTCGAATGGGGACATCTGCGACGATTTCTGCCCATCCCCCGTGAAAAGCGGGAAAGATGCCCACCTCAGAGCTAAGCTCTTGGAGGTAGCAGGATTATCTGAGATATTCAAGGTGCTGGGGGATGAAACACGCACCAAGATACTTTATCTTCTCGCCCAGGAAGAGCTCTGCGTCTGCGATATAGCTCAACTCCTGGAGATGAGCCTCCCGGCCATATCGCACCACCTCCGGCTCCTGAGGGCCCTGCGCCTCGTTAAATACCGCCGGGGGGGCAAGATGGTCTACTATTCCCTGGATGATGACCACATCGTAAATCTCATCCGGCAGGCCCAGGAGCATTTTGCCGAGAACAGATAATCTGCCGGGAATAGATATCAGGGATAAATAACAAGTAATGATAACTAGCGCGGCTTCTGGCCCCGACTACCGGCTCCTGCAGGGCCACCCGGGCCGTTCTCATTATTTCATTGATTTCATCATTTCTTTACGGGCGAGGCTATCCGGGCGATTTTGATTCCGAGCAGGACTATCCAGGCTCTATCAAAGGCCATTATTATTGCGGAATCAATTATGAATCGATTGCGAAAGGAAGATAATAATGGGTTGCACTTCAACAGAATGCCCGCTACGAAGTGACGAGTCCGGGGCCACCGCCACCAAGATCGGGGCTGCCGGGGCTGGAGCCGGTGCCGCTTCCGAAGAGAAGGGCTCAGGCAACCGGAACCGGGTCCTCACCGTCATTATCGCGGCCGCGCTCTTTATATTTGGCCTCATATTCAGGCGCCGCCTACATGAGACGCCATACGCCTCCATGGAGTACCTCGTGTTTCTCGTCGCTTACTTCCTCGTCGGCGGCAGGGTTGTATGGATCGCCTTAAAAAATCTGGCGCGCGGCGAGTTTTTCGACGAGAACTTCCTGATGACCATTGCGACTGCCGGAGCCATCCTCATCCACCAGCTCCCCGAGGCCGTCGGGGTAATGCTCTTCTTCGCTGTGGGGGAATTCTTTCAAGACATGGCCATAAACCGCTCGCGCCGGTCCATTTCGGCCTTGATGGACATCCGGCCGGACTATGCCAACCTTAAAGTCGAGGGGGAAATCCAGAGGGTATCCCCAGGGGATGTCGCAGTAGGTCAGGTCATAGTGGTGAAGCCCGGTGAGCGCATCCCACTGGACGGCGTTGTCATCCAGGGAGCGTCTTTCGTCGATACCTCCGCCCTGACGGGCGAGTCAGTCCCCAAAAAGGTGGAGGCCGGCGAGAGGGTATTGAGTGGAATGATGAACGGAAGCGGCCTCCTCGAGGTCCGGATCGAAAGGAGTTTCGCTGAATCATCTGTTTCGAGAATCCTCGACCTTGTGGAGCGCGCCAGCGCCAGGAAGGCCCCCACGGAGCAGTTCATCACCAGGTTTTCGCGGCTTTACACCCCTGTAGTTACCGCGGGCGCTCTCGCCCTGGCGGTCGTGCCGCCGCTGGTGGTGCCCGGTGCCACCTTTGGGGAATGGGTATACCGGGCGCTCGTCCTCCTCGTGATCTCATGCCCGTGCGCCCTTGTAGTTTCCATCCCTTTGGGTTATTTCGGCGGCATCGGTGGGGCATCGCGCCAGGGCATACTGGTCAAGGGCGCCAACTTCCTCGAGGCGCTGACCCACCTCCACACTGTAGTGTTCGACAAAACGGGCACCCTTACTAAGGGGGTGTTCCGGGTTTCGGAGGTGGCTACCAGGAACGGTTTCTCAAAGGAGGAGCTCTTGCGCTTTGCGGCCCTTGCGGAATCGCACTCCAACCACCCCATAGCAAAGTCGATCCGGGAGGCTTACCTTGAGGAAGGCAGCGGGGAAGCTAGCGGCGGGCAGAGGCAACAGCAGGAGGTTGGTTACCAGGAGATCGCGGGCCATGGAATAAAGGCGCACGTGGATGGAAGGGTAATTGTCGTGGGCAATGACCGCCTGATGCACCGGGAGAATATACCCCACGACTCCTGCGACGTGGAGGGCACGGTAGTGTATGTGGCCATAGACGGGGTATTCGCGGGTTACATCGTCATCTCCGACGAGATAAAGCCTGATGCCGCCCGGGCCATTCAGGGCCTGAGGCGCCTCGGCGCCAGGAGGATCATCATGCTGACGGGCGATGACGAGGGGGTGGCCAGGATGGTGGCCTCAAAGCTCCGCATGGATGGGTATTTTGCGGAGCTCCTGCCCGAGGACAAGGTAGGAAAGCTGGAGGAGCTCGAGTCGTCGCTCGCCAGGAGAGACGGCCAGAAGCTGGCTTTTGTAGGGGATGGGATCAACGATGCACCCGTGATCACCAGGGCGGATGTGGGGATAGCCATGGGCGGGCTCGGGTCCGACGCGGCGATCGAGGCCGCCGACGTGGTCATAATGGAGGATATGCCCTCCAGGCTGGTCACTGCAGTCGAGATCGCGCGCCGCACCAGGGGAATCATAGTCCAAAACATAGCCCTCGCCCTCGCCACAAAGGGCGCCTTCATAGCCCTGGGCGCGGTAGGGGCGGCAACTATGTGGGAAGCTGTTTTCGCCGACGTGGGCGTCGCGCTCCTGGCCATCCTCAATGCTACAAGGGCCCTGAGATGCAATAGGATGATGCAATAGAGTGACGCAGTTGCAGGCCACATCTGGTCGAGAGGCGGGGACCAGTGGTAGGCCTGCTCCCACCCTAAAGATTCTACTATGAACTGAAACTGGAGCTATGAATGAAGCTTCAGGAACAACCCTTTCAAAACCCTGTAGGTAGCCTTATAGACCTCGAAAAGCTCGTCGTATTCCCCACGTCCGCCGGTAGACGGCTCATATACTGACGCTATCTTCACCATCCCCTCTGTGGCCTGACGAACGCTCTCGTAGATGCCCGCGCCAACAGAGGCCAGGATAGCGGCCCCGAGGGTCCCGCTCTCCACAACCTCCAGCACCTCCACGGGCCGGCCCAGCACATCCGCCCTCACCTGGCTCCACTCCCCGTTGCGGGCCCCACCACCCGCAAGGGCCACCGAGGTCGCCGTGACGCCGGAGGACTCCTCCGCTGTGGTGAGGACGTGCCTGACGCTGAATGCCACCCCTTCGAGCACGGCCCTTATGAAGTCGGCCCTCCCGTGCTCGCGGGTCACCCCGAGAAAGACCCCTTTCGCCAGGGGGTCCCATATGGGCGCACGCTCCCCTCTCAAATAGGGCAGGAATATGATAGGGCCTCTCGAACCCCAGTTCGAACTCGCGGTGCCCTCCCGCACCAGCTCGTCGAATGTGTCGAATGTAGTCGCAGTCACCGGCGGCCCAAATGCCTCAATAAACCACTTCAACGAATCGCTCCCGCACTGGGTTGGACCGTAGGTGATCGCCACCTCACCCGTTAGCTCCCGCGGCACCGGCACGAGGCCCAGCGGGTCGCTCACCGTGTCCCGCGAGCTGACCCCCGCTATCTCAGACGTCCCGGACAGGTTGAAGCCCCTGGCTGGACCGCTGAAGGCCTTCAGGGCGAGCATACCGCACAGTGCATCGCTCCAGCCCGAAACCACCGGTATCCCTGGAGGGAGCGATGTTTCCTCCGCGGCCCCGGGCGTCGTGTAACCTGCAACCTCAAATGGGCGGAAGCATCTTGGCGCGTGGCCGGCATCTACCCCAACAAGCTCCAGGTATTCATGAACCGGCCGGCCTGTTATGAGATGGACCAGGCCCTTCGATGACCATGAATCTGAAAAAAACTCCCCGGTGAGCTTGAAACCTATATAGTCCTTCGGCTGCAGTATCTTATAGGTCCGCTCCAAGCTCCCAGGTTCATTGCGGGATAGCCAGAGCAGCCTCGCGGGGGTCCAGGTGGGCTCGATGGGAAGGTCCATGCCCAGGAACCACTGCAACCGCTCCCGGCCCACCTCCTCCCTGAGCCACCTCGCCTCGCCTGCGGCCCTCGCATCCTGCCAGATTATAGCGGGCCTTACAGGGTTACCCTGCCTGTCTACAAGAACCTGGGTCGGGGTCTGCCCGCTGAGGCCTATACCCTTTATCGCCGCCCTATCCACTCCGGGGCTGTTCAGGACCCCGGCGATCGCCCGTCTCGCAGCCTCCCACCAGTCAGCCGGGTCCTGCTCCGCCTCCAGGGGCGATGGCCGCGACACGGGGTAATCCCCGCTCGCCTGCGCGATGAGATTCCCATGGATACCGTATAGCGTAACCTTACATGAACTCGTTCCTACGTCTATGCCAAGCAAACAAGCCTGCCCCATGCCCGCAGCTCCTAGTTCTTCCTAGTTCTATTCGTCCCTGGATATTCTTACCTCAATGCTTAATTGCAAATGCAGAGCCTTCTTTCAAATCCGCCACCATCCGCCTGCACGCCTGGTCGAAGATGGCCACGTCCACGGATATGGCTATGAACTGGACGCCCAGGGCTCGCCACCTGCGCGCCGCCTCCGGGGTATCAACGTATATACCCACAGCCTTCCCGGCCTCCCTGGCCAGGTCGACGATTTCCTTTACCTTCGCCACCAGGTCCGGATGGTCGATCTGGCCCGGTATGCCAATTGACTGCGAGAGATCGTATGGGCCGACGAATATCACGTCTATACCGGGAACCTTTAGAATATCACCGAGGTTCTTTACACCTTCGGCCCCCTCTATTTGAATGGCAACGAGGGTCGTTTCATTTGCCTGCCTGAGGTAATCGCCCTTTGGAACCTCTCCGAAGCCCGAGGAGCGAGCGTATATATCCATCCCGCGTTCTCCCTCGGGAGCAAACTTGGCAGCGATCACCACCTGCCTGGCTTCCCCGGCAGTGCTCACATGCGGCACGAGTATGCCGTGCGCGCCGCCATCAAGAGCCTTCAGGATAGCATTCTCTCGATTCTCGGGCACCCGGATTATAGCGTCGAAATTGGCCACGTTTGCGGCCCGGATGAGCCCCTCCACGGTTTCCGTGGTGTGCGGGCCATGTTCCATATCGATGAGGACGAAATCGAACCCCGCGTTGCCCATGACCTCGACGAGTTGAGGGGCCGAGCATTTCAAGAATGGCCCATAGACTGTTTCCCCCGTCCTGATCCGGTCTTTTACCCTGTTTATTCGAAGCACATTTTGAGCCCCCTGACTTCTTCAACCTGACTTCTTTACTTTAAAGTATGGAGATATGACCAGAGATACGACCTTGCCATGCAATCTGCCTATTCCATAACCGTCTAGAGACTATTCCACAACAATATCCTACTCTCCTGCCGCAATTGACACCTTCTGCGCCTTCTTGTTCTTATCTATATGCTCGTCTTTGCCTATATACCCGGGACCCCCTCCAGCCGCCCCCAGCTGCTCAGACTCCAGCCGCTCAAGAGCACGCTTCAACGCGGCCACTTCCTCCCCCGAGGCCCGCACCAGGGGCGCCCTGACCTCGCCAACATCCACCCCCCGCAGTCTGAGCCCATTCTTCAAAAAACTTATGTCGCCGCCATCCCTCAGCGCATCCTTAACCGCGTCTATACCCCTCTGGATTTCGCGGGCGCGACCGAGGTCGCCTGCCTTCCAAGCGCTATATAGCTCAACATAGGGCTCAGGGAAGACGCAGGCATTCCCCGAAACAGCCCCTCTCCCGCCCACGCACAACGAGGCCAGCAGCAGGCCGTCACACCCGAGGTAGACGGAGAAGTCCGGGGCCGGGGCCAGCTCCACGAATGAGCGGAATTCCGCAAGGTCGCCGGTGCTGTTCTTCACCCCGACGATATTTGGGTAATCAGACATCAAGCGCTTTACGACCCCCGCCCTGATCCTGTTCACCGTGCACTGAGGTATATTATAGAGAAGGAGAGGGAAATCAGGCACAGCCTGCGCAATCTGCGCATAATACCGGTAGATCCCTTCATCCCCGACATTATAAAAATAGGGAGCCACGATCCCGGCCCCTGCCGCGCCGATGTCGCGTGCGTGCCGGGTGAGCTCGATGGCAGTCTCTGCGCAGATGTGCCCCGTATGGATGATTACCGGGACTCGCCCCCGTGCTGCCTCGACCACGCTCTCTGCCACATATTTGCGCTCCTCCGTAGATAAGAGGAGCGCCTCCCCCGTTGTGCCACAGGGGTATAGGCCATTTACGCCCTTTTCGATCAAGAAATCCACAAGATTCCCGATGCAAGCTGCATCAACCGACCCTTCATCGTCAAATGGCGTGACCATGGCCACGATTATGCCTTCTATACCTTCGACCCTTGATCTCATCTAAACCGTCATTCCCTTCGTAAATTCCCTCCGTGCCGGCGCTCGCCCAGCTGCCCGCACGCCCGCACAAACATCCGCCCGGCATGTGCAACCGCTATATGTGCAACCGGTATCTACAACCTGTATTCACAACCAGCACCACCACATAACACACACGTATCACAGGATTAGTGCTTTACAGCTATTGCAAACCTGTGCTCGAGTCTATCGCTTAGCGCATTCAACGCCGAACAGAGCAACAAGTATATCATGAGGATGAAAACGAATATCTCGAAAGTAGCCGCGCTTTCCCGCCTCATAACCTGGGTGGCGGCGCCAGTAAGCTCGACAACCCCAATAAAATACGCGAGGGAGGTATCCTTTATCAAGCTTACATAAAGGTTGACAAAGGATGGTATCATATTGCGAAAGGCCTGGGGGAGTACAATATAAATCATCAACTGTAATGAATTCAGCCCTGTAGCGAGCGCAGCCTCGGTCTGGCCTCTGGGCACAGATAATATGCCGGCACGCACTATTTCCGTCGCATAAGCCCCGAAAAAGAACGTCAAAGCTATCAGCGCGCTCTGCACCTCCGTCATCTGCAGCCCGACCAGCCTGGGGAAGAGGAAGTAGAACCAAAACAGCGCCATTATGAACGGGATACCGCGCACTACCTCGACGTATACCGTCGCTATAATACGGATAAGCTTGAACCGCGACACCCGGCACAACCCAAACACCAGGCCGACCGCAAAAGATGCCACTCCGGCCACCAGGGAAAGCATCAACGTCAAGAGAAGGCCGCCGAGGGGGCCCTCCGGGAAGGCGCCTGAGAGCAAGAATTTACTGAAGCGCATTACTGTTCCCCAATGCATACCTGTTTCTCCTCTTTCTGGGCTTATCGTTGCGAGTCTCTATATTCAGGACCCGGCTGTTGTAGTAGTTCAAAACCAGCGAAGTCAAGAGGGATAGGATCAAGTATACGGACGTAGCCACAGTGAAGGACTCATACGCCCTGAAGGTATAAGACTCCACCCTCCGGGACATCGCCGTTATCTCAGCCACCCCGATCGTCATGGCAACAGATGAGTTCTTGGCTATGCTGAGGTATTCACTGATAAGGGGCGGCAAGCTCAGCCTGAAGGCTTGAGGCAGTATGATGTATCTCATGCTCTGCATATATGTCAACCCTGTAGATAGGGCGGATTCCATCTGGCTTTTTGGTATTGCATTTATCCCCGACCTGAAGTGCTCTGAAATATAGGCAGATGTATAGAGGATCAGGGCTACGGAGGCTGCTATGAACTCGAAATTCCTATCGTAGAGATAGGTGCGCACTCCTCCTGGAAGCACTGTGGGGAACGCAAAGTACCAGAACAGTATTTGAACAGGGAACGGAGTGTTCCGAAAGAAATGAACATATGCTTTTACTATGCTACCCAGGACCCGCTGCCCCGACATCCTCAAGACTATCAGAATCACGGCCAGCGCTGTGCTACCTGCGATCGCGACCCCCGTAAGCTTCAAGGTGGTCAGGAGGCCGCTCAGGAGCCACTCAAAATAAGGTTTTTCAAGCAGTATACTGAAGTCCAGTCCCAAGGGACGAACCCCCCGTCTTCGAGCATCGCATTTTCAATTTCAGAGGCCGGGGCCGCAGCAGATCAAGCCTCTATCAGGCTTCTGGCCGGAGAGCAAACCCCCCGCACCAAGCTGGCACTATTATCTCTCTGCTGCGGCCTACCCCCGTATAAGGGTATATCAGGTCACTCGGGTTATGGAGCTCGGCTTAGCTCATGGCTTACAGCTCGCAGTCTACGGCTTACGGCCACACTTCCATCTCGAAGTTCAACGGCAATTCATACTTGGTGCCAGGGCCATACCATTTATCGTAGATTTTCCGGTACTCCCCGCTTGTCCACAGCTCCATCAGGGCATTATTTATAAAATCGCGGAGCTTGGAGTCATTCTCGCGCATCGCAATCCCAAAAGGCTCCGAGCTGAAGTATTCACCCACAACCTTCCAAGCATTGGGATTCTTCGCATCCGCCTTCACGGAGAGCAATACGCTTTCATCACTGGATATGGCATCGACGGCGCCCTGCTGCAACGCCAAGAATGCAGTGGGGATATCGTCGAAGGCAAGGATCTTCGCCTTCGGCTGCTTTCTTGCAATATTTTGCTCGCTCGTGCTGCCCCGCGTCGTGCCGACCTTCTTGCCCGCTAAGTCCGCAATACCCTTGATGGAGCTATTCTTGGGCACCATTATCCGCTGGCCGGTTACAAAGTAGGTTATGCTGAAATCGACAACCTTATCTCTTTCCCGAGTATGCGTCATCGTCGCTATGACGATATCTGTTGCTCCTTGCTGGATCGATGGAATTCTGGTTGCATCGGTGAGCTGCTTGAACTCCACCTTGACGCCCAATTTTTCGGCTATGGCCTTTGCGAGGTCGACTTCGAACCCAACGATCTCGCCCTTCTCATTTACCATAGATGCCGGGGGAGCCGATGTCTGAACCCCGACGATGATTTTGCCTCTATGCTTGATTGTATCAAGGAGGGAATCGCTCGCCGAGGCAAAAGTAGCGAAGCCAACCACCAGCAGGGTTAGGCAAATTGCAACTGTAAATAACAACCACGGTTTCCCAGAAAACGATGTCTTCATAATCTTAGAACCTCCTCAGATATCTTTGGATATATCCTTGGTGTATCTATCTTTGATGCCTTACATTTTAAATTAAACACTCTAGCTAGCCGATTGCCTCCGGCCTTCAATTACAAACCCGGCCTCCTCATATGTCTCACTTATGCCTCACTCATACTTCACCTGTACTTAGCTCCCCATACCTCTGCTTCATTAGACTTGTCTTTTACTTTTACCCTCGCACCACCACCTCACCTCGTAGGAATCTCATGAGAAATCAGGGCATTAAAGTATCTGGCTCAAGAATTTCTTTGTCCGCTCCTCACGTGGGCCCGTAAAGAAGAGCTCAGGGGTCCCCATCTCTATAATTAAACCTTGATCCATAAAGGCGATCCTGTCCGCAACCTCCCTGGCGAAGCCCATCTCGTGCGTCACGACGACCATGGTCATCCCCCCCTTGGCCAGATCAATCATGGCATCCAGAACCTCGGCAATCATTTCCGGATCGAGGGCGCTCGTCGGTTCGTCGAAGAGCATTATCTTGGGGCTCATCGCCAGCGCCCTGGCGATCGCAGCGCGTTGTTGCTGGCCTCCTGAGAGAGCCGCGGGATATTTGTGGGCCTGATCCGCGATGCCCACGCGGTTCAGATAGGACATTGCTATCTCCTCGGCCTCGGCCCTCTTCATCTTTCTGACTTTTATCGGCGCCAGTGTTATGTTCTGGAGAACTGTCATATGCGGGTAGAGGTTAAACGACTGGAATACAAAGCCTATTTCTCTTCGAAGAGCTACCAGCCCTTGTCGACTTTTGACATTAAACCCATCCACTATAATCTCGCCGCCCTGAATGGCCTCCAGTCCGTTGATGCAACGCAGAAGCGTCGACTTCCCTGAACCGGACGGTCCTATCAGGACAAGCACCTCCCCGCGTTCGATAGTGAGGTCTATCCCTCTAAGCACGTGGTGACTTCCATACCATTTCTCTACGCCTTTGAGGCTTATGATGGTATCGCCCATCTAAAGACTCTCCTCTTCTCCTCTATTCCTTATCTACATCTACTGCTTAGCCTACCGTCTATTGCCTCTCTTATTGCCCCTCTTATTTGCCCCTGACCCCTCATGGCTAACTTCTCGCCGCCTTCATAAACTCGGCGATCCTCCTGGCGCCCTCAACGATCGACTCTTCATCCTTGCAGAACGATATTCGAACGTAATTGTCGCTCTGGGGTCCAAAGGTCAATCCAGGAGCCACCGCCACGTGTTTGGCCTCGAGCAACTTTAGAGTAAAGGTATATGAATCTAAACCTGTGTTCCCGATATCCAGAAGCATATAGAATGCGCCGGCTGGCTTGTACGCAACTACGCCAGCTTCAGCAAAAGCGCTCAGGATGATGTCCCGGTTGCGCTTGTACTGCGCAACCATTGCAGCTATAGAATCCTGCGGGCCTGTTATAGCCGCCTCCGCGGCCTTCTGCGATACCGAGCTGACGCATGAAACCATTGACTCGGAGAATTTGGAGAAATTCTTGCATATCTCCTCCGTGGTAGCTACATAACCGATCCGCCAGCCTGTCATCGCGTATGCCTTCGAAAAGCTGAAGACCGTAAGGACCCGGCCCTCGTCATCCCAGGCTCCGGGGCTGTAGTGTTTACCCTCGTACACGATATCCTCGTATACCTCATCGGAGATCAAGTATAGATCATGATCGCGCGCAAGATCGAGAATGCCTCGCAATACCGATTCCGGGAACACGCTCCCACATGGATTCGAAGGCGAGTTGATCAAGATAGCCCGGGTCCTCTCATTAATGAGAGAACGCATCTCGTCTACATCAGGCAGGAATCCTGTAGCCGGGTTCAGGTGGTAGTATACAGGCTCGACCCCGATAACCCGGGTCTGGAAGCTATAATTGGGCCAGCCGGGCTCCGGCAGGAGAACCTGGTCGCCGGCCTTGGCGATGGTGAAGAGCGCCGATGCGCACGCGAATACGCCTCCAGGGGTTACCGCAACGCCCTCGGGAGAGATATTTATCCCATTAATGTGCCTCAGCTTATCCGCAAGCAAGGCCCTGAGGGAAGGTAATCCTGCGTTGGGCGTGTACCTCGTATATCCATCCTGGAGCGCTTTGTTGGCGGCCTCCTTGATATGCGCGGGCGTGTCGTAGTGAGGCTGGCCAACCTCCAGGTGGATGACATCGTCCATTTGCTCCGCAACGTCCATGATCCCGCGGATGCCGGATCGTGGTATCTTCACTACATTGTCCGATAAAGGCTTCAACGGATCATTACCCCCTTCAGGATCGAGCTCTGTCCCCAATGATATCGCCTCAATACATATGTCATGTTATCCCTTTATCCCTGATATGTCGTTCTTGATATATCTTCATGAGATATGTGTTCCTGTATCTTTCAGGTGTTTCCCAGGATATGATTCTCGTCAGGTTATGCCTCCCGGCGGCTCCATCGTTCAGGAATACTGAACGATGTTCAAGAATTTTGGTGTAAAAATACTCGCCGAACATTCCGTAATCTACCCCCATGATTTGTCGGATCTCAACCCTGGCGTTAGCCTTAATATAACCCCTAGTTCCATAAGGAGTCAATGGACGTGTGACATACAGGTAAACTAAGCTGACACGCCCTATAAATATGGCGACAGCCCTACCCAACCCCAGGACAGTTGCCAGTCACGGTAGCCGCAAACCCTGTGCCACACCCTCGCCATGAGCTGGCAGGATAACTGCGTCAGAAAACGGCAGCTCCATGACCTTCCTGCCTATCTGTCGCGCGGTATCCATGACGAGCTCCGCATAATACGGTATACGCTCGTCTGAGAAATGCAGGGCGGGCCCGGATACGCTTATAGAACCGACCGCGTTCCCTGACCGCCTATCCCTTATGGGCACGGCTACACATTTGATCCCGGGGTCGTGCTCCCTGTTGTCTATTGAATAGCCGCGCTGCCGGGTGAGGGCGAGCTCCCTCTTCAGAGCCTGGGCGTCGGTGATGGTGTTCTCAGTATACCTGGTCAGGCCCTTTATGCGGATAATCTCGTCGACCACCTCGTCCGGGAGATAGGCGAGAATCGCTTTGCCAACCCCTGTGCAGTGCATTGGGGCCTTGCGTCCTACAATCGAGTAATGAACCAGCCGTTTCGATGGGTAGACTGCCTCAATATACAGGACCTCGCCCTCGCATGGGACGGTCAGATAGACTATCTCCTGGGTCTTCTCCTGGAGATCTTCGAGATAGGGAATCGCATACTCACGAATGCCCATGCTACAGCGAACTACGTAACCCAGCTCAAATATCCTCAGGCCGAGCCTGTAGCAATTATTGCTAGGGTTTTTCTCTACAAACCTGCCTTTCTCAAGGGTCGCGAGAATGCTATGCACCGTGCTCTTGGGCAGGTCGAGGCGCCGGCTGAGTTCGCTCACACCCCACTCGGGCTTGTCCTCGGAAAAACACCTGAGTATATCCATTACTTTAAAAAGCGACTTGACCGTGTTCCCACGGTCCCGGTCAAGCCCCTGGATGGCGCGCATCTAAAACCACCAGATCATCTCAATATTAGCTGGTACCTGGTAATGGCCAATTACCTCCAGTATCAAGAATCGAAGCTATCACGGCCAACGGCGAATTATTATCGCATCATCATGGTGTTCAGCAATACTGAACAATGTTCCGTATAAAATATAATTCTATACTCGTTATGTTTTTCCTTCTACCTTCCCTTAAAATTTAACGGGAAATTCCTCCAGACCAGTACCCTTGAGACTCACCCTATTACCTTCTATCGAATAACTTTACGTGCAGGAGTAAAATGCCAAAGCTCGGCTCGTTACGGAGATTCAGGGTAGCCCCGCGCAGCCCGGGTGAGAGTTAACCTGAGGTGAAACTTGAATCTAATAAGATGGGGGATGGAGGGATTCGTTGTGAAGGGCATTGTCGGCATAGAAAGATACCTCACGGGGAAATACGTTAAAGCAGCCCTAAAGCTAATCGCAGCCGCCATAGTCGGCGCTATCCTCTGCCTGGGGATTTACCTGGCCAGCCCCCCTGGCGTGCTGCTGCCGGTCCCCATGGGGGCGTCAGTTATGGAGGCGTCACCGCAAACAGCTCTGGCCGTTGGGCTATCGCAGCCGCCCAAATCGGGGTCCGGATCAGCCTCGTTTTCAATAACATTTACAGGATCGAGCGACCCCTCGGTATCCTTCCACCTGGCGGTCAACAATCCCGACGCGGAAGTCGCCGATGCCCTCTTCCTCGGCTGCATGTCAGCATTTTTTGGAGTGGATAATCATATGATCTTTGAATTCGAGAGCTGGGGGAGCGGATCAATGCCGCCTACGCCCACGGCACTCGTTTCCCTCTTTTATATATCAGCGGACAGCTACTATAGCCCCACAGAGGTCCTGGTGATGCGCCGGAAGGGCCACGGCTGGGGAAAACTGGCCTCCAGCATCATGAAGACCAAGAAGAAGGGTCACGGCTACAGTAGGGTTGCGGTTTATAGGAGATACAGCAGCTACAGCGGGTACAATGACGACGGATTCGAACGGGCTATGTACGCGAGGTTCCTCTCGGAATACTACGCCGTGCCGGAGCGCGATATAACAATCTGGCTCACGAAGGGCTATACATATTCTGACATCACTGTGGCCTTGAACCTCTCGGCGCGTGCGCGCGTGGCACCCGCCAGCGTGCTGGCCCTGAGGGCGCGCGGGACCAGCTGGAGGGGGATAGCCGGCAAATACAAGGTTAAGTATGAGGATATCTCCAAGCCTGTGCCACCAAGGCGCTCGTACCGGCTGCGCCGCGGGTGAAAAACAGCCGGCAAGGGGCAAATGAAGTAGCGGATCAGTTGACGGTACCGATTTATTGGCTGGTTAGCCTCCATTAACTGGTTAGCTTGCGCTGCGCGTAGGGTAGGGTGCCGGGAAGCACCCTACCTGAACGCGCGGCGAGGTCGGCTCGGCTGATGATGCAGGTCCATGCAATGCGCAGCCAACCACAGGCCACAAGAGGTGCACAATAGACAACGATAGGGGATGGGCCTGAGCCTATGAATGTCCATAGGCTCAGGCCTACAATTAGCCTGCAGTTAATACCTAATACACCATTAGCACTCGAACACTCGGAGATAATCTAATCTCCTGAACTCTTAATTTTGGCTCCACGGCTCTAAATCAAGTCGTCTTAAGTTTCTGCTTCCCGCTCACCGCTCGCTCGCTCATTAGGACCAGCGGGTAGAGGACGACTACTGCTATGGTATTAACCAGCGTAGCCGGGAGCACCACCGTTGTAAAAAGCACTTTGAAGGGCCCCGGCAGCCCGACGAGCAAGAGCGCTGACCCCAAAAATACCGCGCCGCTCACTATCGTCCCGAGTATGGGCACTACAAAAAGCAATATCCTGTCACTCACTCTATGGCGCAGCAGCCCTATTAACCCAAGCACGAAGAATGTTGTGATAATCTTGTCGATGAGGTTCGGGACTTGCCCTCCAGGAAACCCTGTCGTAAGCGCGGTCAGGATCCCACCAATGATCCCGGCTTCAAGTGCCAGTTTAAGATCGGTTTCCATCAAAATTACAATAAATAACATGCTGAGAAGGAGATCAGGTTTCATGCCGAGAACGATTGGAGGAACAACATAGTGGAGTATGAGCCCGATAGCCATAAGCAAAGCGACCCTGACGAATCTGTTCAATTTCACTCGTCACATCCCCCTTCTTTTCATTTACTTGTCTTTTGTTTTTTGCATGACTTCCTCTGGTTTCCCGATTCTCGGTTCCCCGGTTCCGGCTCCGACCCGCCTCAATGTTCCCTAGCCGACCGCTCCGTGACCACTCACTCCGCGACTACTCACTCCGTGACCATTCGACCATTCCACCCTCGCCGGCCCGTGGAGTAGAGATGGAGAACAGGGGGAACCGCCGGGGCTGAGCCGAGGACCAGGTGCATAACAAAAACCCCCGCCCCTGAATGAGGGACGAGGGTTTTCCCGCGGTGCCACCCTGATTGGCCTGCCCTGTAATATGTAGTAGCAAGCCCACTCTCATAAAGCACGGACCTCAGCGCACCCCACTACTCTGATGACGCAACAACATTGTCGGGACAACAGCAGCCCCAATTAACGCCAAACCAAAGCGACAACAAGAAAATAAAACAACATAGCGAGAGGCAGCTTTCGTCGATGCTCTCTCCCTGATAACGGTGGGAGCCTTCCGGCACAGCCTACTGGCGAGCCACCTCGCTATCTCCCGCGCTACCCCGCGTTCAGCCTGCGGCTCACGGGCCCATTCGGCACAGTCCACGGTGCCGGATTCCCACCAGCGCCGGCTCTCTTAGACCGTCACAGCCCGTGCCTACTCTCCCCGGTCATCGCCCTTATTTTACTGGCCCTATATGTATATAGTTTATTTTAAATAAATTATAACAGGCGGCATATAGCGCTGTCAATGACGAAATCTACATAATCTGCATACATCTATACGAAATCTATCCCAATATCCATCTCACGCCCATTTGATCATCGTTCTCGGACCGCGCTCGAAGCCAAGGCCGGCCAGGATCTCGCCGGCCGCAGTATCAGCAACCGGCCTGCCATTCCACTCGGCTATCTCTATGCGGTTGCGGCGCCCCCTCAAATAATGAACCCATCTAAGGACCCTGGTAAGTTCCCCCAGAGCACACGCCAGATCACTGGTGTTGTTAT
The DNA here is from genome assembly GCA_013178125.1 of Bacillota bacterium. NCBI lineage: Bacteria > Bacillati > Bacillota > Bacillota bacterium. Next base: position 103,422 of record JABLXJ010000005.1, read on the forward strand.
CAATATCACCACCAGAGGATGCAAGCGACACGATCTTCACCTTGTTACCCCCGGCAACGATAACCGGGGCTCCCTCCCTGAATACGACGGCCGATGGGATCAGAGGAAGCACCGGCATAGCTGAGCTAGCAAGGTGCGGACGCGGGACGGGTGAGGCAGGGCCGGGAGCAACAGGCCAGGGGAATAGGCTTCCCCATGGATTTGCCGGGTCGCCTACCACGAGCCCCCAAAATCTGGGTAGACCCGCATCGCGTGGCAAGCGAAGGCCATCTACTGCATCTGCCGTCGCGTACTGGATACCAGATAGCCCCCGGACATAGTATCCCCTGCGCACCCTGCCGGCCATCTCCCAACCTGCGAGGATCTCGTTCAGCGGCCCCCATGCAAATCCCTCCAGGGACGCCACTTCCCTGCTGACGATGCCGTAACGCGCCAGGAGACGCTTGCATGCCTGCGCCAGGTCACTCGCCATCCGGTCCTCGCTGGAATTACAACAATTACGACCTTCTCCAGGATTATCTTCTCTGTAACTATCCCCAAGACTATCCCCGCCGCAAGCATGCTGGCAGCCGCGGTGCATCTCTCCCGCACTCCTCCATCCTGTATTCCCCCGTGGAGCCCCGGCCTGCGGCCATTCAACAAGGGACCATCTCCCCATCTGGTTCAGCATAGAATAATTCAGGGCGGAGCGGCCTGAACGGCCTCCGATAGACCCGCGCCCGGCCTTGAATCCAGGCCCGACCCTCCTGATGCCCGGCCTCCAGCCTGAGCCTGCCTGGACCGCACCACAGCCTGCGCCCCCATCACGATCCCTCGGCCTGACACCGGCCGCAAGGATGCCTCTCAGAGCGCTGAATGTATCGTTTGTAACCTCCCCGCGGCGCACCATCTCCTCCAGGGCAAGGAGAATCTCATCAACGGATAACCCTGTTTGTTGCCAGATTTGCGGCAGGAAAAGCGCGCCTCTCCTCTCCATGAGGGCGGTTATCTCCGCGCGCGCATTCATGATCCGCGCGGAAACGCCCGCCAGATCAACCCCAGCCCCGTCCAAGCGAGCACCGGCGCCAACACTAGGATCAGCAGCAAAATCAATATTACCATTAGCACTAGCACTAGCTACATTAGCACCAGCTATTATATGGGCCACAGCGGGGGAGCTCCCGGGACTTCCGGGGAACTCGCCGGCCGGGCAGATGGCGATCTCGATTTCTTCCCCGTTTCCTCGCCCAAACCATGTGAAAAAGCCGCTGCTGATCAACTGGTCCAGGAGCCCCGGCTCATACCCGCGTATCCTGGCCTGCAGGACGCCACCTTCCCAGAGCCCAGCTGGTAGAAATACTCCCGCAAGTTGTTCGAGAGCCCGGCTGAGGGCCTCCACCCCGGCCCCGGGAGCGCCGATGCCCTGCCAGCGGGCGAGGAAGGCGCAGTAATCCTCAGGGGCGCGCGGCGCCACCTCCCGCCGGGCCTTTGCCAGGCTGCGCCGGTAAATCTGCTGCAACAGACCAACATCGCACCATTCAAGGCCCGTCCCATCAGGGAGGAACTCCCCGCTCCGGAGGAATCCGGCCGCCTCCAGCCTCAAGAGAGATGCCCTGACTTCCTCCTCGGAGAATCCATAAAAACACGCAGCATCCTCAACCTTGAACGGGCCGCGGGCCCGCGCGAAACGGCGTATAACCCTATCCCTTGCCTCCTCAGCGCCGCTTGGGGCGCCATCCTCCGCGAGGCCCAAGCCCGCATCCGCAAAATCGACTAGCTCCAGCCGGTTCCCCAGCGCGGCGCGGTAGTCCAGCAGGTTCTCGGCGGCGATCCAGGCCCGCTTCATCCTGCAGGCCCCACCGCCCGAACTCGATCTCCAACCAGATCTCGAACCCAATCCTAAATCGGAACCCGAATCGGAGCCCGCACCCGCGACCCACCCTATATGCACCGCCCGCCCCGCAGCCCGGAGCTCGGCTAGAAAACTGCAAAGCTTGGAATCGTCTCCGGTATCAGAGGACCTGATATCATCAAAGGACCCATCGCACTCGACCCATTCCCCGGCCCTGAGCAGCCATGCGTGCAGTTCATCGGCGCTTCGAAATTCCCGCCCTACCCCATGCCCCGCTCCGCCCCCGTGGAGGGCATCATCGATAACCTCGCGGATCACCTGCGGGTCGAGGACATGGCGCAGTTGAGCGTGACCGGCCCGTCCCAGCAGATCCCTGAGCGCGCTCTGATCCATGGAGAGGGCATGCAACCTGCGCTCCCCCTTGGGAAGGTCAGCCTCATACATATAGGCCGCTACAAGGCCGAAGACTAGCGGCTGGGCGAAGGGCGACGGGGCGGCCCGGCGGCAACGGTGCACCTGGATCGCGCCGGTGCGCAGCCCCGTGATCACCTCCCGCAACCCCTCAACATCAAAAACCTCGCTCAAGATCTCCCTGTAGGTCTCCATAACGATTGGAAAAGACGGATAGCGGTCTACTACCTGGAGCAGATCAGCCGCCTTGAGCCTGGATAGCCAGAGCGGCGTCCGTTTTCTCGCGTAAGGGCCGCGCGGCAGCATGAGGGCTCGCTCAGCGCTGTGCCGAAATACCATACCAAAAAGCGGGGTCGGCCTGACCAACACGGCAAGTTTCCTCTCCAGGTCGTCCGGGTCAAGGGACGCAGCAAAAGACGCGGGATCGATGAAGGGAGGCTCGGGGGCAGCGGGGCACAAAAACAGGATGCCGTCGTCGGTTCGCACGGATTCGACCTGGAGCCCGTATTCCTTATACAACATATCCGTGAGAAGCATCGCGAGGGGCCCGTTAACGCGCTGTCCAAATGGTGAATGGATCACGACGCGCCACTCCCCGAGCTCGTCGCGGAATTCCTCCACAATCATAGAGCAGTTCGACGGCAGGACCCCCGTCGCCCTGCGCTGAGCCAGGAGGTAATCCCGGAGGTTCCGGGCGGCAGCCTCATCCGTTAGGCACTCGCGCCTGAGCCACCCGGGGAGGTCAGGCTCATCCAGCCGCGCCGCGACCTCCTCGAGAAAACGACCCAGGGTGCATCCAAGTTCATAAGGCCGCCCGAATCCCTCTCCCCTCCAAAACGGAAGGACGGTCGGCGCGCCCCTGGCCGGAGATACTATAACCCTATCCTGCCGGATCTCCTCTATCTCCCATGTATTCGTTCCCAAGACAAACCGGTCTCCTACACGGCGCTCATATACAAACTCCTCGTCGAGCTCACCTAGGCGTACAGGTGAATCAGCCGCGTAAACCCCGAAATACCCCCTGTCGGGGATGGTGCCCCCGCTCGTGTATACCAGGTGCTTACCGGTTTCGCTCGCCCGCACGAGGCCGTTAACCCTGTCCCAGAAGATCCTCGGCTTGAGGTCTATGAATTCATCCGCCCCGAATTGCCCCGAGAGCGCGGCAAGAACCGCCTCAAAGTCCTTCCACGGGAGATGCCGGTAATTATATGCCCGCCTCACAAGCCGGTACAGGTCGTCCACCGGCGTCGCACGATCGACCGCCAGCCCCACGATTTGTTGTGCGAGGACGTCAAGGCAATTCATAGGGGCGCGGCTCCGTTCGATGCGGCCGGCCCCCATCTCACGGGCTATAGCCGCCGCCTCGAGGAGGTCCATGCGCGTCTTGACGACAACCCGCCCCTTGCTGGGAAGCCCCACAACATGGCCAGCCCGCCCCACCCGCTGAAGGCCTCGAGCCACCTCGTGCGGGGATTCCACCTGGATGACCAGGTCTATGGAACCGACATCGATTCCGAGTTCCATAGAGGAGGTAGCCACAAGGCAGCGCAGCTTGCCCTCTTTCAGGAGCTCCTCAACCTCCAGCCTGTGTTCCCGTGACATGCTCCCGTGATGAACCCTGGCGATGTCGGGAAGATCGTGAACATCACGGGCGAGGTCATTGAGATTGGCTGCTATCCGCTCCGCAACCCTCCTGTTGTTAACGAAGATAAGGGTCGAACGGTGCTCGAGAACCAGGCCCAGCAGGCACCTGTAGATTTCCGGCCAGACCGTCTTCTCGGGCAGCTCCCGCAGGTCATTTACGGGCACCTGAACCAAAAGGTCCAGCTCCTTTCGCTGGCCCGTATCAATGATCTCGACCGGGCGAGGGGTCCACTCCAGGCCGCTGCCGCTCGAAACGCCACCGCCGAGAAACGCTGCGACCTCCTCGAGGGGCCTCTGCGTAGCCGACAGCCCAATTCGCAGGAGGGGGTGCCCGGCCAGCTCCTCGAGGCGCTCCACGCTGATTGCAAGATGGGCCCCGCGCTTTGTCGGGAAGAGCGAATGGATCTCATCTACGATAACGAACCTGACGCTTCTCAATATCTCCCGCGCCCTGGAGCACAGCATCAGAAAGAGAGACTCCGGGGTGGTGATGAGGATGTGCGGCGGATGCTTCAACATCGCCTGGCGTTCCCTCGCAGGGGTATCTCCGGTCCGGATTGCCGAGGTCAAACGGGGTAATTGCAGGCCCATGCGTTCCGCCGTGCGCTTTATACCGTCTAACGGAATTTCGAGGTTGCGATATATATCATTATTCAAGGCCTTGAGAGGGGATATGTAAAGGACTTGAACTCCACCGCCGATATCCTCCCCCGCCTCGACTCGCTTGTAGAGCCAATTCAGGCACTGGAGAAAGGCCGCCAGCGTCTTGCCCGAGCCGGTAGGAGCCAGGAGAAGGACGTTTTTACCCCCGGCGATGGCAGGCCACCCTCGCGCCTGTGGCGGGCTCGGCTCGCGAAAGGTCTCCTGAAACCAGGCTGCTATCGCCGGATGAAATTGAGAAAAGGAAAAGTTCATAATCTCTTTCATCCCTCTCCTCATGACCCCCTACTTCGTTCTTACCTCTAAAGGTTCCTTTTTATGATATCGTAGTTTTATTCTAAAAACAACCTCCGCTGGAACCTGGACCAAGTATAATTAGGGCTTGAAGAAGATAAAATGGTAGGGTAGAATAGATATGGTATTCAATCCCAGATTTAGCCGGGCCACGAGGGCTCACCACAGACTCGCGAGGCCCGGCATGAAGCTATACATGAAGCTATATTTGTACGAGACATGATTGGGGCGGGGTGATGAATGACATGAAGCACCAAGGAGATCTAATTTATGCCATAGAGGAGAGGATAGGCCAGCCCGAGCTCTTTGTCGGGAGGAGAGAGGAGCTATCCTTTCTTGAAGAATGGGTGGATAATATACCCCGAAAGCTCTCCCGCTCCACAGCCCTGCTCTCCAGGAGGAAGAAGGGCAAGACAGCGCTCGTCGAGAGGCTGTATAATATCGTCTATACCCTGAACGGCAAGGTCATCCCCTTTTACTTCGAGGTAAAAGAGGGAAGCAAGTGGATAGTCGACTTTGCAGAGGTTTTCTATGCCACCTTTATATCACATTATATCGGGTTTAAGACCCGGAACCCCGGCCTTTGCAGGAAGTCTTCTAACCTTGATACCCTCGCTGAACAGGCCCGTAAGCATGGTCTGGATGTTGTGGCTGACGACATTCCATTATTCAAGGAGAAGCTAGCCCGCACACACATGGTTGACACCATATGGGACCACGCCCAATCTGCCCCACACAGGATCGCCAGTGTAACCGGGGACTACATAGTCCAGATCATAGATGAATTCCAGTTCCTGAATAGCGAGATATACTGGGACAGGGAAAAGACCAGGGTCGCTAATGACCTCGCGGGCTCGTATCTTTCACTTGCGGAGTCCAAGATAGCCCCCCTGCTCGTGACCGGTAGCTGGGTGAGCTGGCTCAAGAACATAATCCACATGCAGCTGCCGGGCAGGTTCATCGAGATGGAGCTCGGCAACCTCACAGAGGAGGAAGGCCTCGAGGCTGCCCTGAACTATAGCCTCATAACAGGGGTGCCTGTGGCAGAGGATGTAGCTGTATATCTCAATAAGCTCGTGGACTCAGATCCCTTCTACATAAGCGCTGTAATACGGAGCACGTATAAGAACAAGGATCTCACCACAGTGGACGGGCTCCTGGACACTATAGAGTATGAGCTCCGTAGGGGCACCATCTACGGGACATGGCTCGAGTATATAGGCAGGACCCTTGGGCAGGTGAATGACCTGAATGCCAAGAAGATAGTGCTCTTTCTCTCAAAGAACCGTGATAAGGAGTGGACAAGGCAGGAGATCATAGAGCGCCTCAAGCTCGACTACACTGACCGCGAGGCCGAGGAGAAGCTCCAGATGCTGGTCAAGGGGGACCTCATAGCTGAGGGGAGCACGAGCCTGAGGTATCGCGGGATGAGGGATGATATCTTCTACAAGGTATTCAGGTATAAGTATGAAGAGGAGATAGAGAATCTCCCCCTCGAGGATGCCCTGGCTGAGGAGAGAAAGAGGCAAAAGGCCGAGATAGAGAAGCTAAGACGAGAACTGCGGGGACTCAAAGGCCTGTATGGTTACCACAAGGGACACATCCTGGAGTATTTGTTGATGCGCTACTTGAGATTCGAGGAATACAAGAAGGAAGGAGACAGACTCAGGGATAAGGTGTATAACTACCAGGAGGGTGCCGAGTTCACCTCGTACCGGGAAGTGAAATCAGCCAGGATAAACCTCGAGGGAGGCCGGGAATACGAGATAAATATATGGGCAAAAAGCCTTGAAGAGGGTCAGGATCTCATAATAAATGTAAAGGGTCATGAAAGAAAGGCCGGGCAGGGCGAGGTGGAGGAGTTACTCAAGGTAAAGGAGACAGCCGACAGGCTCGGGATGAAAGGGTATTATATCTTCTATAGCAGCAGCGGCTTCGACGATAATGCAAGGGAACTGCTCCGTCAGAACAAAATCATGTATGCGGATAGGGAAAGCTGGAAGCTATACACCTGGTATAGCGAATAGCCTACATACTATATATACCTGTGACGACATCAAAGATGAAAATGGCCCTTGCAGAGGCATTCTCAAAGCAGAGAGGGGAAAGATGTCACGTATGATAAGCATGATCGGTATTCCACAACTTGATACCCCTTTAACCATAAAAAACACCCATATTCGCAATCGCATAGTGATGCCCCCCATGGTTAGATTTGGCTGGGCCGATGAGTCCGGCAAGGCGACAGACCGTTTTGTTGAGCACTACGCCCGCCGGGCGAGAGGGGGCGCCGGGCTTATAATCGTGGAGGCGACCTCGGTCATGCCCAACGGGAAGCTGGCCAGGTCTCAGCTTGGCATCTGGGATGACGAGCAGATTCCCGGCCTCAGGCGGATAGCCCTTGCGTGCCGTAAGGCGGGGGCTAGGGTCCTCATACAGCTGAACCACGCCGGCGCCAACACCAGTCGCGATGTTATAGGCGAGCTACCTGTAGCACCTTCGGCGGTCGTCGTACCGGGCTTGCGCAATGGCGACGAACCTCCCCGCGCCCTGTCACAGCCTGAGATTCGTGCGATCATCAGGGCTTTTGGCCTCGCCGCCGCTCGTGCGGAGGCCGCGGGTTTTGATGGAGTAGAGATACATGGTGCCCACGGATTCCTCGTAACCCAGTTTCTATCCCCTATAAGCAATAGGAGGTCGGATGAATACGGGGGTAGTCTCGAAAACCGGATGCGGTTTGCAATCGAAATCATCCGCGAGGTGCGGGGGCGCGTAGGACCGGATTTCGTCATTGGTTACCGGTTGGGAGCGGTGGATTTCACGGAGGGAGGGCTCACGCGCGAGGAGGGCCGGGAGGTAGCGCAGGCGCTCGAGAAGGAAGGCGTCGACCTTATCAATGTTTCAAGGGGCCTACCTGGGGATTCGGGTCCAGACCTGCCGGAGGACTACCCGTTTGATTGCCTCGTGAGCCTCGCGGCACCGATCAAGGAATCGGTCAAGGTCCCGGTGATCGCAGTGGGTCGTATCGTGGAACCGGCCACTGCAAAGGCCATTCTGGCCCAGGGCATTGCGGATATGGTCGCCGTTGGGCGCGGGATGCTGGCCGACCCGGAATGGGCAAACAAGGCTATAGCGGGTAGGGATTCGGAAATCATGAAGTGCCGCGGGTGTGCGGACGGCTGCAAGCGGGCGAGCGGCGGGTGCCCATGGGGGAAGGATTGACAAAATGGGGACCGGCAAGATCGACAAACCGGTAAAACCAACAAATTAGAATGGGACTAAAGACCAGGGTGGAATTAGGATAGGGTTGGGATAGAATTAGGATGATAGAATTAGGATAAAGTTAGTAGGATGAAGTTGGGTAGAAATAGAATTAGGAGGAAAGCATCTCGTCTCAAAACCCAGGACTTATGAGGACTTATGATGTCATCATCGTCGGGGCAGGGCCGGCCGGCTCCACTGCCGCGCGCCTCCTTGCCGCTCACGGCCTCGCCGTCCTGCTCATCGACGCGAAGAAGCTCCCCAGGGACAAACCCTGCGCCGGCGTCGTGAGCGCGAAGACGTTATCGCTGCTAGAACAGGAGGGCCTGGGGGTCCCGCAGGACCTGGTCGAGGCCGAGATATATGGCTTGAAGGCATTTGGGCCCCATATGGAGCCTGTATACGCGGAACCCGCATATGAGGTCTCTGGAATCTCCCTGCCCGGGCGCCCGAGGCTCGGGATCACTGTGAGGCGGCGAGCGTTTGACTGGTTCTTAACCGAGCCCGCGCGCAATGCTGGCGCCCGGCTCATTGATGATTGCCGGCTCCTAGGCCTCTCCGGCGTCGGCGAGACCTCCCAGGGGCCTTCGGCACTTCCGGCGCTCTCGCTCGATACGTCAAAAGGGGAGTTCGAGGCCAGGGTTGTTATTGGCGCGGACGGGGTCTTTAGCGCCACGGCGCGGCTGGCCGGGATACGGCCCCGCTTCCGATGGTGGGAGCTGGCCCGGACATGTAGCATGGATATATCCGTTGCGCATATCGCCAATTGTCGCAATCGTCCGGCTGAAGATACGGGGGTTAGAATTGACGGGGGAAGCATGAGAAACGCTGGCGAAATATGCTTTCCTCCTGTGCTCTTCGGGTCGGGTTGGCTTTTCCCGCATGGCGACCATGTCAATGTAGGCATCGGCTGCGCGGCTTTCGCTTTTACCCGGCGGATGTCCATAAAAACGCTATGGTCGACAGCTCCGGCAATCCCTACACTACCATCACCACCATCACTACCATTAGCCTCCTTCCCAGGTGAGCCGCCTTCTCAAAACGAGCCGCTTTCTCAAAGCAAGCCTCATCAAGCATTCTTAGCCTTCCTTGATAGTCTGGCCCGCGCAAAGGGCTGGGAAATCCGAACGATTTCCCCCGCTAAGCAGGGGGGACCGAAGGAATATCTCGTGCCCGCCGGCGGCTTCAGGCGCCCGATAGCACGCGGTCAGGTCCTGCTCGTTGGCGATGCCGCCGGCCTCGTGGATCCCTTCACGGGCGAGGGCATATTCAATGCAATGAGAAGCGCAAACATAGCCGCGGAAACCATAGCGGGTTTCCTCGGTCGTGATCATGATGACTATGGTGATTATGATAACGGAGTCCCGGGGCACCCCCTGGCGCGCGAGTATACCAGGAGGTGCTATGGCGCCCTCCTGCCCGAGCTTCGACGCTCGCTCCTCCTCACTGCTATCTTTTTCAATAAAGGAGGTCTGTTCTTTCGCCTCCTGCGGCGCGACCCGCGCCGCGTCGCCTGGCTCGCCGAGATAATGCACTCCGAGGGGGCTTACGGCCGGATTTTGAGTGAGCTTGCTCCATGGCGTAGTCCCCGGGACTAACGCACAGGCGTTTGCTGGGCTTCTCCAGGGCGTCATAACTCTTAATGCTAATGCTCAGGTCGCTATGAATATTGCACGCCGGCCTGGCCTGCCGGAGTGCCCTAACAGCCCTGCAGCCCGTAGGCGGCCCGAGAGGTTTTAGCGCCCCTGCGCCGCCGCATAGGCCGCAACGATGTTCTCCGGCGGCACGCCGGGCTGGATGTTATGGACCTGGTTGAAGACGTAGCCGCCGCCAGGCGCGAATATAGAGAGCCTCTCCCTGACCTGCTTCCTCACCTCGTCGGGCGTCCCGAACAGCATCACGGTCTGCGTATCGACCCCGCCTCCCCAGAAGGCTATATCCCTGCCAAACTCCCTCTTTAACGTGGCAGGGTCCATCTTGGCGGCCGTGGTCTGGACGGGATTCAGCACATCCACCCCGATTTCGATGAGATCGGGGATCAAATCGTATATACTCCCGCATGAATGCAGGAAAACCTTGACCCTCGGGTTCAGCTTATGCGCCGCCTCATACACCCGCGCCTGGTACGGCTTTATAAGTTTCCTGTACATTTCCCGGGAAATATAGAGGCCGTTCTGGGTGCCGAGGTCGTCACCCATCTGGATGATGTCGATATAGTCCCCTACGGCATCCATGTACTTCTTGAGGTTCTCCACATGCTTATCAGCCATGCGGTCGAGGAAATACTCCACGAGCCTCGGGTTTATCGCAATCTCCGTCAGGAACTTCTCTATCCCAAATGTAAACATACCGTTCTCGAATATATTCCCGCCGAAGGCGCCGAGCACGGCATACTCCCCCATGGTGGCCTTAAGCTGTTTCGCCTCTTCCCTCAGGAACTCGAGCTCCTCCCCGGTTATGTCCGGGAACTCATATTCATCAATATCTTTATAGCTCTCCGCGTTCGCCAGCGGGAAATAGGCAAAATCATACCAAAAGCCATCCTTAGGCATCCTGGCGACCACGGTGCCATCCTGAACGATCAGCTTACTGCCATCCTCAGCAACCACGGGGTTAAGATCTAGCGGGTACTCACACTCCGAGCCATCAAGCAGGGTCCCCTTCTTCCAGGCCCGTATATTCACCCCGAAGCTCGGCTCATACCGGTGAAGCTGGACAACGTCGCCCCCCAGTATATCGAGCACCTCCTTCTCCGGCTCCGCAAGCTGCTGCATTATATCATAGACCCTGGTCCTCCCGCCCGCGAGCCCGAGGTGCTTCTTGAGCTGGTTGTAAGCCATGGCGTGAATCCCCGTGGACCGCATCCCACCGAAGTCAATAGCTACCCTATCAGGCTCCTCATGATTTAGAGATGCTAGCACCCTCTCCCTGTGAGTCATCGCGCATTCCCCCTACTCTGATCGGACTTGGTATCGGACCCGGCTAAATTCTGACCTGGCCGGGGAAATCGGCTAGATTTTGACCAGGTTAACCAGGGAAACCGGCTAAAGCTTGACCGGGCTATAAGAAAAACCGATTGAATTCTGACCCGCTTTGGGGAAAGCCCGGGTTCAATTTTAACCAGGTGCCGGTCTGATCTTGGCCGGGTGGCGGTCTAACTTTGACCGGGTGCCGGCCCGGGTTCTGACCGGCTTCATCCTAAGGCGCAACCCAAAATAATACTAGTACTTACACCGGGTAGATCCTCTTCTCTGTTTCGACATCAAACAGGTATATCCTCTCGGGGAATGTAAGAAACGCCTCGCCCCCGACCCTCAGCTCCTCGGCAGTCGGAGCCACGACCGTTATCTCACTCCCCCCTACACCAACTGAAATATGCAGCTCGCGCCCGACGATCTCTACCACCTCAATCCTGCCCGCGATGTGCCACGGGAGGATCCCACCCGGGAGCGGAGACGGCGGCACACACGAGACCCGTATATCCTCCGGCCTAATACCGACGCTCACCGTGCCGCTCGTCCTACCCACCTCGAGCGCCCTGGCAAGCGGCCCGGGCAGGGGGAGCTTGAAGTCATCCATATCTACCCAGAGCCCCCTGTCGCCTATGCCGCCTGCATCCCCTATGTCACCCGTAGTAACCTGCCCGATGAAGATATTCATCGCAGGGCTGCCTATGAACTCCGCAACAAACCTGTTCGCGGGGTTCCGGTAAACCTCCAGCGGCGTGCCCGCCTGCTGAAGGACCCCGTGGTTCATGACGGCTATCTTCTGGCCCACCGTCATGGCCTCCTCCTGGTCGTGCGTGACATAGAGGGTCGTGATGCCGAGCCTGCGGTGCAGCTTCTGGAGCTCGGCCCTCATCTGGACCCTCAGCTTGGCGTCGAGGTTGCTGAGCGGCTCGTCGAGCAGGAATACATGGGGCGACCGCACGATAGCCCTCCCGAGCGCGACACGCTGGGCCTGCCCCCCACTGAGCTGCGAGGGCCTGCGTTCCAGGAGGTGCTCTATCCTGAGGAGAGACGCCACGTTCAGGACGCGCTCCTTAATCTCATGGTTTGGGACCTTTTTCACTCGCAGAGGCGAGGCGATATTTTCAAAGACATTCATATGGGGATAGAGGGCATAGTTCTGGAATACCATGGCGATATCCCTATCCCTGGGAGAGATGTCGTTTACGACCCTATTCCCTATCCTGATGATCCCGCCGTTCGGGCGTTCGAGGCCCGCCACCATCCTGAGGGTTGTCGTCTTCCCGCATCCCGAGGGACCAAGGAGAATAAGGAATTCACCGCTCTCGACCTCAAGGTTCAGGTCCTTTACAGCCTCAACGGCCCCAAATCTCTTGCTCACATTCTCAAACGCTACACGCATGAGGATTCCTCCTGAATCTTTCAAGCTATGTCGGATAAACCAGCTATGTTAGATACAGGCCGCCCAGGAACCAGCGCGGCGGCATGGCATAGACCTCGAGCGGGCTCTTAAAGGATGTACTCACCACCCAGTATATGGGAAACAAGGTGATCATGATGAGAATTATGAGAGCTGCATAAAAAAGCAACTCCGTCAAAAGCCTGCCCTGAGTGCCCCGAGATGCTCCTGTCAAGGTCCTTGTCTTTTCGGTATTCAAGCGAACTCACCCCTTTAATAGCATCCCCAAAATAGCTTTCCAAGTTCCAACTTCGAGCTTTGCCCTATGACCACCATCCAGCCAAGGGAATTGACCCTGCTAAAGGAGAGGAGATCCTCCCCCCTCCCCTGGATGCCTTCTCTAACCTCGACCAGCCCCCGATCCCGGCCTTCTATTAGCGAAAATACCTGCCTAACAACGGCCCCTAGTAGCATAGCTGGAAGGGCCGAGACGGCGACTATTAAACCTCCCGACCTTCCGGCTTCCGGCCACAGGGCTCTAAATGAAGGCCTCTCAAATGTTTCATAAATATTGTCGGCCTCATAAAATATTCTCGCTTGATAAGTTAAAGTCAGCAGGAATCGGCGAAATATTGGAGAAAATGACTCATCGGTTACAGGGGATAATCTAATAAGAAAGATCAAGAGAAATAGAGAGCCAAAAAGCCAGGAGAAAGAATGGCCGGGAAAAGCCCTCGTAGCTCGTCTTTATTTGCTTCCACGTATCCTCCGCAGCTGCCGGGGGGTTTTGGGGGAACTTGTGAGGGGGGATTGGGGTGAGGAATGCCGAGTATGTTTGGGGGGATGACCCCATAGAATCCATAGTAATCCCCGGGGTTGGAGTAGCGGGATCCGTGCGCATGACCGAGTTCCTTATTGCAACTGACCTTGTTACGACCCTGGGGCAGCTAGCGACAAGCGTAAACCACAGGCTGCGAGGGCCCCTTACATCAATGAAAGGCATGGCCCAGGTGATCGGCCTCGGGCTGGCAGATATGGAAACGGCCAAACGCTATGCCGGGAAGATAATGAAGGAGATCGATCGCCTCGACCATATGCTCTCTCAGGTGCTGCTCTTGATGGACCAGCAAAGGCACGATCCCCAGCCAGTAGATATCCACGAAATGATGGATGAGGTGTTGCTCCTGGTCCAGGCCCAGGCAGCCTTGCAGGCGGTAACCATATCTAGAGCCTATGCCACTGATATCCCTGAGTTCCTGTGCGATGCCCGCCGGATAAGGCAAGCCATCTTGAATCTTGTCGTTAACGCTTTACAGGCGATGCCGGATGGGGGAGAGATCAGTATCAGCACTTCGTTGAGCAAAAGCAAGAGCGACGCGAAGACCAATAGAATCGATATCAAGTTCAAGGATTCGGGCCCCGGGGTCCCACGAAGTTTAATACCTCGCATATTCACGCCGTTTTTTACCACAAAGAAAAACGGCACTGGTCTTGGATTAACTGTAGCCCGGCACATAGCGCAACTCCACGGCGGCAGCCTCGAGCTCAAACGCTCCCCGGGCCCGGGAGCTCTATTTGTGCTGAGCCTCCCGGTTGAGCCCCAGTCTCAGGCGTTAGGCCCCGGCTCCGTCCTGGATCCTGGTTCCGTCTAAGCAAGCGTCTAAGACCTGGAACGCCGCACACTCCTCATTCATAGAACCTGGAGAATTGCGCATTTCAGGTAGCGCGTTTCTGGAACGGCGAGGAGCACGGGGTGGTCCTTTGCCTGGGTTCTCATCTCGATGACCCTGAGCTGCCTCCGCGCGTCCGCGGCCGCATCGTAAATCATCGTCATGAAAAGGTCCTCGGTAACGTGATAGGAGCAGGAGCAACTCACGAGCACTCCGCCTTCGCGAAGGAGCTTCATAGCGCGCAGGTTGATCTCCTTGTACCCGCGGAGAGCGCCCTCGATCGCCCGCTTGCTCTTCGCGAAGGCCGGGGGATCGAGGATGATCATGTCGAAGCTCTCACCTGCCGCCTCGTACCCGCGCAACTCATCGAAGGCATTCGCAACCGCGAAGGTGCACCTGTCGCCGACCCCATTTAGCGCCGCATTCCGCCGCGCCATCTCGACAGCCGCCCCCGAGATGTCAATACCCATGACCTCTGCGGCGCCGTAGGCTGCCGCGTGGATCGCGAACCCACCTGTGTATGAGAAGGCGTCGAGGACCCGCGCGCCAGGGCACCATGGCTCAATAGCAGCGTGGTTTTCTCTCTGGTCGAGGAAGCTGCCCGTCTTCTGGCCCATATCCACGTCGATCAAGAATCTGAGCCCGTTTTCGCTGATTTCGAATTGGGTCCCCGGCGGCCCGTCACCGCCGCCCAGGCCCGCCAGGAGGAATCCCCGCCTGGGCGGCAGCCCCTCGAGACTCCGCGAGGGAGCATCGTTGCGTTCGTAGATCCACCTTGGCTTCAAAATTCCCCTTACAACCCCGGCTATAGCATCCTTTCGAGCATCCATCCCGCAGGTCAGGGTCTGCAGGACAACCAGGTCCCCATACTTGTCGACGATGAGGCCGGGAAGGAGATCGGCCTCGCCAAAAACCATCCTGCAGGACTCAACCCCTGGCGCGACCCTGCGCCGGTAGGCGACGGCGCGCTCCACCCGCCTCCGTAAAAAGGCTTCATCTATAATTTCCGCGGGGTCCCTCGTGAGAATCCGCACCAGGATGTTGGACGTGGGGCTTATGAACCCGCGGCCGATGAAATTATGCCTGGCGTCCAGGACATCGACCACATCCCCGGGCCCGGGCCCAGGCCTAAGCCCTGAATCCGCCGCACCTTCGATGCCCGCGACCTCCCCCCGGTATACCCACAGGTGCCCCGCCCTCAGCCTTCCCTCCCGGCCCCTCTTGAGAACAACCTTCGAAATCATCGGCCCTTTACTCCTTATCAAGCCGCCTTAAAATTTCATGGGCGACGATCGCGCCGGACACCGATGCCTGCATCAGGCCGCGCGTCACGCCGGCCCCGTCCCCGATGGCGAAGAGGTTCTTGATCTCCGTCTCGAGGACGTTGTTGAGGTTGAGGCGCGAAGAATAGAACTTGACCTCCACCCCGTAGAGAAGCGTATTCCTGGCGTAAATGCCCGGTGCCAGCTGGTCAAGCGCCCTGAGCATCTCCATTATGCTGACGAGGTGCCTGTAGGGAAACACCAGGCTGAGGTCGCCCGGGGTGGCCTCTTCAAGGGTCGGTCTCACGGTTCCCTTCGCGATCCGCTCATGAGTCGAGCGTCGCCCCGCCTCGAGGTCGCCAAGCCTCTGGACTATCACCCCGCTGCTCAACAGGTTTGCGAGGCCTGCGACATACTTCCCGTATTTGATCGGCTCCCTGAATGGCTCCGTGAAGGTCTTGCTTACAAGCAGGGCAAAATTCGTATTCGTCGTCTTGTGCTCCGCGTGGGTGTGGCCATTCACCGTTATCAAGCCGTCGCTGCTCTCCATGACCACCTCGCCGTAGGGGCACATGCAAAAGGTCCGGACCTTGTCATCAAACGACTTTGAGTGATATATCAGCTTGGATTCATATATGACATCTGTAAGCGGCTCGGCAACAACCGCAGGCAGCTCCACGCGCACGCCGATATCCACAGGGTTCACGGCCATCTTGAGGCCGAGCCTCTCCGCCTCCCTGCTGAGCCATTCTGAGCCTTCCCTGCCCGGGGCGACGACAACATATTTGCCGTGTATAACCTCACCGTCGTCCGTTTCCACCCCGGTCACGCGCCCGTCCTCGGAGATGATCCTGGTGGCCCCCCTGCGCAGAGCGATATCAATGCGGCCCTCAAGATAGTTCTTCATCCCCTCGAGGACCTCCTTGGTCCTGCCAGTCCCCAGGTGCCTGATCCTCGACGGGATCAGCTTCAATTCAGCGAGTATGGCCTTGCGCTCCAGGTCCCGTATGGAATCCTCATCGACCCCGTAAACCTTATCAGGCGCGCCGAATTTTAGATAAACATCATCCACGTGCCGGATGAGGGACTCAAGCTCGGCCCGCTTGATGTATGAATCAAGGATGCCGCCGACCTCGGGGGATAGGGTCAATTTACCGTCGCTGAATGCCCCGGCCCCGCCCCAACCACACACGATATTGCACGGCTTGCAGCGCTGGCACGTTGTCCTCCGTGTGCGCGATAGACACGACCGCGCGTCCAGGTCGCCGCCCTTCTCGAGCATCATGACCTTGGCGCTTTCCCTGGCTGCAAGCTCGAGCGCCGTGAATATCCCGGCGGGACCCGCGCCGATTATGATAACGTCGTATTCCATACTTAACCTTCTTTCCCTATCATGCGGGAGTGGTGAGGAAGTAAGACTTAGCTTCGCAATAAATCCTAAGGGCATACTAGGGGTATATCCTGTTTAAAAGCCGCGGGAACGGTATCGCCTCCCTCACATGGTCGAGGCCGCATATCCACGCCACTGTCCGCTCAATCCCGAGGCCGAAACCGGAGTGTGGCACAGAGCCGTACCTCCGGATGTCCGCGTACCACTGGTAGGCCTCCTCCGGCAGCTTATGCCCCTTTATCCTGGCCTCGAGCAGCTCGAGGTCATCGATCCTCTGGCCTCCCCCGATTATCTCGCCGTAGCCCTCAGGCGCCAGGAGATCTGCGCTCAGGGCTACCTCGGGCCGGTCCGGGTCGGGCTTCATGTAGAACGCCTTACACGCCGCAGGGTACCTGTGTACAAACACAGGCTTGTCGAATTTCTCGGCAAGGATGGTCTCATCGCCGCCGCCGAAGTCGTTGCCCCACTGGAAATCTACACCGTTGTCTCTCAAGATTCCAACGGCCTCGTCATATGAAATCCGGGGGAATGGGGGCTCGATTTTCTCGAGTCTCGAGGCATCTCGCTTCAAGACGTCAACAAGCTCCTTAGAGCGCCTCGAGAGAACTCTCTGTACTATATATGAAACGAACTCCTCCTGGAGCTTCATGTTATCATCGAGGTCGTAGAAAGCCATCTCGGGCTCGATCATCCAGAACTCCATCAGGTGCCGGCGCGTCTTGGATTTCTCGGCCCTGAACGTCGGCCCGAAGCAATACACCCTGCCGAAAGCCATCGCCCCGGCCTCCATGTATAATTGGCCGCTCTGGGTCAGATAAGCCTTGCGGTCGAAGTAATCCGTTTCGAAGAGGGTGGTCGTCCCCTCGCATGCCGCTGGCGTGAGGATGGGGGCATCCAGGAGGACGAACCCCCTTTCATCTAGAAAATCCCTGCACGCCTTGACGACCTCGCTCCGGATCCTCAAGATCGCATGCTGGCGGGGGGCTCTGATCCACAGGTGCCTGTAATCCATGAGAAAATCGACGCCGTGCTCCTTGAGGGATATAGGATACTCGCCTGCGACTTGTATGATCCTCGCATCCTTCAAGGCCAGCTCAAAGCCGCCTAAGGCGCGCCGCTCCTCGCGCACAACCCCGGTCACCGTAAGAGATGACTCCTGAGTGAGCGCCCCGAGTGTTTCAAAGAGCTCCTCCGGGACTTCCTCTTTCGCCACTACAGCCTGCAAAAAGCCCGTCCCATCGCGAATGATCAAAAAATGTATGCTCCCGCTCGACCTCTTGTTATAAAGCCACCCGCGAATCTCAACCTCCTCACCCACATGAGCCCCGATATCCGAGATATAGACAGTCTCCACCGCTCGGATCACCCCCCTGAAATGTAAAGGAAAAGGAAGCGCCTTCATCTGCTTATCCGCCATCCGCATTACATCTTCTATTATATTATGATGCCCAGCCTTTTGGAAGGTAGTAACAAGAAGACAAGAAGGGGGAAAGCGACAGGAAGGGCCGGAGGACGGGAAATTAAAGGGCCTCATGGCATGCCGCGCCGGCGTGCTACGAGGCCACAAGTCTTACCTTTCCTGCCTAGCCCAGGCTTTATCTCCGGTCCTCATCTTCATCTTCTCATTTTCATTCAGCCTGGCTCAGTCGATCCGCTGCATATTCGCGCTTATGTAGAAGGTCCCGGGATAGGTTATGCTCATGCGCCGCGTATAGGTGTAGTAACCCTGCTTTATAAGGGTTATCTCATGGTTGCCGAGCGGGATATTCCTGAACGTGGTCGGCGTATATCCCATCTGCTCCCCATCGATGAAG
Source organism: Bacillota bacterium (assembly GCA_013178125.1). Lineage (NCBI taxonomy): Bacteria > Bacillati > Bacillota > Bacillota bacterium. The sequence goes on from JABLXJ010000005.1 coordinate 122,027, forward strand.
ACGAGGGCCCCGGACGGGGAACTCCATATGCTGACAGCCGCAGACTCAACCGGCGGAGGTGGTAGTGGGGGCGGCACGATGGGACCAGCCTGTGGCGGCCCACCAACATAAAAGTACGTAGACGTCGAAACCCACGCAGTAGCCGGTATAACCTGGATCTTGGCCCTTATATTCTTCGTTATTATCTCCGCCTGTCCCTGGATCCTCGGGGCAAACTGCCCGGAGCGGATGGATTGCTCCAGGTAGGGCATGTCGAGCGGCTGCGTGGATGCGAACAGGATCAGCCACTCTGTGCCCGGCGGTCCCTCGACCTGGAGGTTGTACCGCCCCTCAGGCAGGGTCCTCGCCTGATTTGCCGGCAGGTAGTTGTTGCCCCACCACGTGCTCGGCAGGAGCCACTTATAGTTGCCCGAGGTATCGATATCCAGCAGGTAAACGTAACACGACCTCGTGCTCCTGAAAGATATGCGTATATTGTCCCCGGGATAATAAGTTGCACCCTGACCCCTATCAACCCACATCTGGACACTGAAACCCGGGTCCGGCGTAGGGTTGATGAAGAGTTTGGCCTTTGGCTCGTCCGCAAGACCTACGGCTGACAGAGCAAGCACGGCACATAGCACCAGACCCAGCACAGCCCCCCTGAAAACCCTGGCATTACCCATGGCTTACACTCCTTCCTTTTCCTTCACAATCTACCGGCCATCGAGGGCCGATGGACGCAACCTGGCGGGAAGCAAGACCTCCAACACACGCCCCGGAGCCTCCCCCTCCCGGCAGGCCATGGACGATAGGCTGCGAGCGGTAACGGTGATAACCTCTTTTATATATATTCGCTATAAGTGAAGGATTTCTTGCCCGGGCATGCCATTTAATTAAAAATTTACCGTGTAAAAATCTACCGTGGGTGAGCCCTACTCCCGCTCGACTTCCTCGTTAAACAGGCTATAGTTTGGCGCCTCCTTAGTGATGACAACATCGTGTGGATGGCTCTCCCTGAGGCCGGCGCCGGTTACTCGGATGAATCTGGTCTTCGTCTTCAATTCCTCGATGTTCCGGGTGCCGCAGTAACCCATGCCGGCCCTCAGCCCACCCACGAGCTGGTAGATCGTGTCCGCCGCAGGGCCCTTATAGGGAACGCGCCCCTCGATACCCTCGGGGACGAGTTTCTGCTCGTTTTCCTGGAAATACCGGTCCCGCGAACCTTCCTTCAAGGCGCTGATTGAACCCATCCCGCGGTAAACCTTGAAGCTCCTGCCTTTATAGATAATCCTCTCGCCCGGGCTCTCCTCCGTGCCAGCCAGGAGGTTCCCGATCATCACGGCATCGGCCCCTGCCGCGATGGCCTTTGTGATATCGCCAGAGTACTTGATCCCACCATCCGCTATGATCGGGATGCCGTGTTTCCTGGCCTCCTCCCAGCAATTCGCGATTGCCGTTATCTGTGGGACGCCTATGCCAGCGACAACCCTCGTAGTGCATATGGAGCCCGGCCCGATGCCAACCTTGACGCAATCCGCACCCGCCTCGATGAGGTCTCGAGTCCCCTCCGCGGTGGCGACGTTGCCGGCAGCCACCTCGACGCCCTTGAAATTCGCCTTGATCTTCTTCACCGTCTCTATAACGCCCCTCGAGTGGCCGTGCGCCGTATCTACGACAATAAGGTCGACGCCCGCCGACACCAGAGCCCCGGCACGCTCCAACACATCAGCGGTAACCCCCACTGCCGCCCCGACCCTGAGCCTGCCCCTGGGATCCTTTGCCGCGTTGGGGTACTGCTTCGCTTTGAGAATATCCTTTATTGTAATAAGGCCCTTCAGATTGAACTCATCGTCAACGAGAGGCAGCTTCTCGATCTTGTGCTTCTGCAGGATGGCCTTGGCTTCTTCGACCGTGGTGCCCACGGGGGCCGTGATGAGGTTCTCCTTGGTCATGACATTCTCGATGGGCTGGTCGTAATTGGTTTCAAACCTCAAATCCCTGTTTGTGAGGATCCCCACAAGCTTCCCGTTCTTCGTTATCGGGACCCCCGATATCCGGTAGCGCTCCATGATCCGCAGGGCATCCCTGATCGTATCGTCCGGCCCAAGGAATATCGGGTCCACTATGACGCCATGCTCCGAACGTTTGACCTTATCGACCTCCAGCGCTTGCTTCTCTATGGACATATTCTTATGAACAACACCAAGGCCACCCTCCCGCGCGATGGCGATGGCAAGCCTCGCCTCGGTGACCGTATCCATTGCTGCACTCAAAAGCGGGGTACTGAGCTTTATATTCCTTGTGAGATAGGTGGAAGTATCAACTTCCTTCGGCAAGACATCCGATTTCGCCGGAATCAGGAGCACATCGTCAAAGGTAAGCCCCTCGAGCCCGAACCTATCGGCCAGTTCCATGATATAGAAACCCCCTGTCCCGTTTATGTTTTCTTAATCATAGCAGAAAGGCCGACCAAACTCAAGGGGCTCAACCTCGGCTCGCGCTCTTACTCTAATACTTTATGGTAACTCGATCCCCCACCTGGATCCTGGGCAGGGCGCCCTGGGTCTCCACGGTGCAGATCGACACCTTCTCCTCAGTGGAGACCACATTCAAGACGGCTATCTCGGTCTTCTGCTCGGAGAGCACCTCGCCTGTGAACGGGTCCTTGATCACCTCTCCAGGCCTGTAGACCAGGAGCTTCATGCCCTTTGACACGCCCGCCGGGCGCCCCAGATTCGTATATACTTTGTCGCCAATCTTCGTCACCACATACCCCTCGACGGGGTAGAGCTGCATTATCTTGGCTATGAGCTGGTCGACGGCCTTCGAGGTTGCCTTCCCCAAGATCGTATTGTGAAAGCCGGAGCTTCCGAAGGCCATGGGCGGGATCCCCTCGAGGGTGAGCACCACATTTGCCTGGCTCTCCTTGCCCTCGGCGCTATCCGCCAGCAGGATGGAACCTGTATTCGTATCGACCACCCTGATATGAATCGTGACTGCCGCTTCGGAGGCGGCCACATCCCCCAGGAATGGCAACCTCACCCTGTCTGTCTTGATCGTAAACTGGGTCACGCTCCCGAGAATCATCGCCTGGACGCCCAAGAGCCGGCCGATCTGCGCAGCGGTCGACGGATCCACCATCCCGGTGGCGCCGAAGCCCTGCTCCTGCATTATGGTATCCAGCCGCTCACGCTCGATTACATCAAACTGCCCCGTTTTTACAAGCCTGGTTTCAAATTCAACCCTCATCCCGCGGCCAACAGCCCACTGGGGGTTATTGGTCTGGTCCAGGAAATCCATCACCGCAATGCGTTTCTTGGTCGCCTGGGGTTGGAGCCCCTGCCCGTGAGCGGGCGTTAAAAGAAGCCCCGTCAATAGCATGATCACCAGCGCCAGCGCGCCAGCTCTCGGCAAAATCCTCTTCATAAAAGCACCCCCATAAGCTTCCGCTAGAACTTTCATGTTCATGCGGGCGCTACCCACCATCATGCTTTGTCTCATCCTCACCCCATCTTCATCTCATTCTCATCCTAATGCTCTGTCTCATTCTCCATCTCATTCCCTGTCTCATCTTGCCCTGAATTTCACCTTGACCTGAATCCTACCTTACCTTGACCTCGAGCTTATCCCGGGTCACCATGACAACCTCGAGGCGCGGATTCTGCATGACATCCAGCCGGGCTGCCAGGTCGTCGACATTTCCCGTGGTCTGAATATCTATAACCGCTATGTTGTTTTCAAACGTACGGCGGTTAACGCCGGTGACCCCGCGCATGTCGCTGAGCGCCCTCATTATCTGATTCATCTGGGTGTAGTTACATCCATTGATGATGATCTGGATGGTCCGGGCGACTCCTCCCGTGCCGCCCACAGCCTTCGGGATATCCCATACGAGCTGCGAAGCCACCTTGGCTGCAAGGGACTTGATAGCCTTGATGCCTGCAGCCTCCGGGGAGAGATCCGCCTGGGTATCGTCAATATTCGAGCTCATCAGGAGCTGGGCCGTCTGGGTGAGGACAACCCGAATGTCGGAAAACGCCTTGCACGAGTGAAACGTGAAGTTCCCGCTCCGCGTGGACGTCAGGTACTTAGAATATACTGTGCCGGTGATCACTATATCCGCAGCAAACCTCTCGCCGAGGGTGACCGCCGCCGAGATATCGCCGGACATGGCCCGCTTTGCCGTGTCGCTTGCCTTTATTGCCTCGACCTGGCGCGGGTCGACAAGGTGATAGCGCACGGCCGTGAGTTGCCTGATTATCTCGGATTCGGCCTGGGACGAGGGCTGCTTACGGTCCAGGTTTAGTTCGTCGATCATCACCATTATGACGGGATTCCCCATCATGTCTATGAGCATCGCGAGGCCATCGAGGTCGTTCCGTATATCGCCGCGCACAACGCGTGCGCGTATCCTCACGTGAACCAGCCCGTCAGGCGTCTGCCAGGGCTCCCCTAGTATCTGATAGGATTGGACGTAACCGCCCGCCTGGGATACAACCCTGTCATAGAACACCTTGAAGTCCCTCATGTCGGTCCGGCTCGCTATGGAGACGCCGGCACCCTGCTCAATGGCGAGCCTGTATGCATCCCGCAGGGCCTCGTCGCGGGCGCGCCCCACATCCTCCCCGACTATAGTCCCGACGCCCTCAACGGTGACCTCCACCGCCGCCCCGGCGGCCTGGGCGGCCTCCGCAACCGAGGCTTGAGTGCAGACTGAAACGCCCGGCAGCAAGACAGCCAGCGCGGGAATGGCCAGGGCGAACAGCATGTTGAAAAGCACCAACCTGTATCTTCCCATAGTTCCCCTTTCCCCCCGGTAAGGTAACCCTTGGTTTTTATGCGATACCTCCTCATACCACGCCTCATACCACGCCACGTGCCGCGTGCCGCCTGTCACGGGGCTACGACGACCACCCTGCACTGCTGCAGCACGCCGCTCATGCCGGCCACGATCACAGCAACATCATCGCTAACGATAATGTCGCCGTCCTGGACCCTCACGGCCCTAATGACGTAGGGATTCCCGCCGATCCTATCCTGCAGCCTCTGCTTCGCTTCGATGACCGAGTTGATATAGGTGGCAAGCCTCGACTGGCAGGCATAATCGTAGTTCGCGACGCCTATCCCGTAGAGGACCTGGCCGCTCGTGGTAACGACCCGGAAGATAGCGCTCTTCCTATACTGCGGGAACATGGATACATCGATAACGATGCCCGTATAGGGGGACGCTGTTGTCGTGATTACGGCAGCTGTCGAGAACTCCGCCTGCCGCGAGGTGTAAATTACCTGGAAGAGCTCCCTGAGGTACATGAGGACCGTCACGGTGCAGCTTATACTGCCATCATCCTCGGTCGTGAAGGTTTCGCTCCCGGGCACGGGCACCGCCCCCTTTATCAGCGCCTCCGTGGCCGCCCTGACATCGTCATTGACCACCATGTAGTCGCGCATGAGGGTCTCGCCCTCGACGTAGACCCCCCTCACCATCTCGGCGAGCTGCCGGTAGGCATCAACTATGGCCCCCCGCCGCGCCAGTTGTTTCTCCTGGGCTATATTCCCCCTCTTCGGAGCCACGGCCGTTCCCTGGACCCTGATCACGCCGTTTGTCCAGTCGATGATCCCGTAATCCGTCTGGGTTATGACTGTGGACGTGGTAATCTGCGTTGTAAAAGTCGTCTGCGCCGACCCCGCGAGCGTGGCGATGACCATTATCCCAGTCACGCACGCGACCATACAGGCTACTCTGATTGCTCTACCCACCTGAGAATCCCCCCTTAAGCGATTAAAATCCCACAATATACTATTTCGTGAGACTGGTGGAAATTCCTCCAGGAGTATCATGCGAGACCTCTGGGCCCTGCTGGCTTGAACCCGGAGAATCCCAATTTTCTGTCGCTCGAGGGAGTACTAAAAGAATCTAAAAAAATGGTGAGGGTCCGTAAAATTGGAAGAAAAATTAAAGAGGGGGCTCTATAAAACCAGAGTCCCCTCTACGCGTGGGGCGGAGATGTCTATGGAGATGTCTATATTTAGCTATACGAAGATATCGCTTCGAGAGATATCAAGATATCACTTCTACACGAACTCTATACGGAGATATCACGGAAATATCGCTCTTAGTGGTATTCCTTTAATATCTCCGGAATCTGCTCGGGCCTGACCCGGCCGTGGACATCGTCCCCGATCATTATGACAGGCGCGAGCCCGCAGGCGCCCAGGCACCTGACGACCTCGAGGGTGAATCGCCCGTCTTTCGTAGTCCCATTGACAGGAATATCGAGCTCTTTTTTCAGGGCCTCCACAACCTCCGCTGCACCCCGGACGTAGCAGGCTGTGCCCAGGCATACGCCGATCTTCCACTTGCCCCTCGGCCTGAGGGTGAAGAACGAATAGAAGGTCGAGACACCGTAGACCTCGCTCGGAGACACCCCGAGTCCGCTCGCAACCCTCTCCTGCACATCCTCGGAAAGGCACCCGAAGAGTTGCTGGGCCTCGTGCAGCACGGGAATCAAAGCCCCGGGGTTCCCCCTGTATTTCCCTATGATTGCATCCAGTTTTGGGAATCTATCATCAACTAAATTGCTCGAGTTGCCCTCGCAGCGGCATTTACACGTGGTAACGCCTGTAACGGCGCTCATAGCGGCCATCTCCTCTCCTGGTTCCTACCATTCCTACCATTCTATGTTATAGCCCTACGTTACAGCATCTCGTCATCCTGTTATGGCCTCTCAGACGCTATGCCATGCCATCCATGCCATGCCACTCATTATGCATTTACCGTTTATACCATCTTAGTCTTATATGCCCATACATCTATGCCTATATGTCTTACACGTCTACACGCCCGCGGCCGACATCGTCTGCCTCTCGAAGGCTGCACGATGGGCACGACCCTCGCGCACGAGCCTTGCGGCATCAGGACCATAGGCAGTATGCAGGAGACGGTGGGCGAGTCCACTCCCCGGTTCCCCGAGGAACGTATCGTAAAGCCGCCGGACTTCGACGTTCTCATGGGACTTGCGGATGGCCTTGCACTCATCTTCCCGGTAGAGGACGGCCGCCCTCAGCTCACGCACCGCCGGGTCCAGGGAAATCGGCTGGCCGCCGCCGCATATGCAACCATTGGGACAGGCCATGATCTCCACAAAATGGTATTTATCAGGCGAATCTTGGGTTCCCGCGAGGAACCTCCCGGCGTTGCCCAGGCCATGCACCACGGCGACCCGGACCTGGGTGCCCGCCACATCGATGGTCGCATGCTTGACGCCATCAAACCCCCGGACCCCCTCAAACCTAACATCTCCAAGCGTCTTCCTGGTTACGATCTCGTATACGCTCCTGAGGGCCGCCTCCATGACGCCGCCCGTGACGCCGAAGATGGTCCCGGCGCCACTCGACATCCCGAGAGGTGAATCAAACTCGCCATCCTCGAGGTTCGCGAAGTCGATACCCGCCGCCTTGATCATCCGGGCGAGTTCACGTGTAGTGAGCACTGCGTCGACATCCTGGGTAAGAGCGCTCGAGGTCCTCATCTCGGGCCGCCCGGCTTCGTATTTCTTGGCCGTGCATGGCATTATCGAAACGCTGAACATCTTCGAGGGATCGATGCCTTTGACCTTCGCATAGTATGACTTTATAACCGCGCCCATCATCTGCTGGGGTGATTTACAGGTCGAGATATGATCGAGGAATTCCGGGTGGAATTGCTCACAGTACCTTATCCAGCCCGGGCTGCACGATGTGACAAGGGGAAGCACCCCGTGCCCGTTGAGCCTTTCGATGAATTCATGCCCTTCCTCCATGATCGTGAGGTCGGCAGCGAACTGTGTATCAAAAACCGCATCAAAGCCCAGCATATGAAGGGCCTGGGCGATCTTGCCCGTAACCGACGTCCCGGCCGGCATGCCGAACTCCTCACCGAGTGCGGCGCGGACCGCCGGCGCGACCTGCACCACCACGTGCTTCCCGGGATCATCCAGAGCATCCCACACGATCCCGGTATCATCCTTCTCGGTGATGGCCCCCACAGGGCACACGGTCGAGCACTGGCCACACGAGGTGCATTTCGCCTCGCCGAGGCCGTGTTCAAATGAGGGCGTAACCAGGGTCTTCCGTCCGCGGTAAGCAAAGGCGAGAGCCCCGACGCCCTGGATATCGCGGCACATTGTGACGCAGCGCCCGCACAGCACGCACTTATCGGTATTGCGGACAATGGACGGGCTCGATGTATCGGGCTCGCGGTGTTCCTTATCACTGATATGATACCTGACCTTCCGGATGCCAAGGTCCCTTGCGAGCGCCTGCAGCTCGCACTTGCCGTTGCGCTCGCAGCTCAAGCAGTCCTGGGGGTGCCCGGCGATCAACAACTCGACTACCGTCTTGCGCGCGGCCCGGACCGCCGCCGTATTGGTCCTGACCACCATTCCCTCGGCCACAGGGTACACACACGAAGCGACCAGGGTCCGCGCGCCCTCGACCTCGACGAGGCACACCCGGCACGCCCCCGAGGGGCCGATGACCGGATGATAACAAAGCGTGGGGATATTGATGCCGGCCCTGCGCGCGGCCTCGAGCACCGTGGCCCCCTGTTGGACCTCGACTTCGCGTCCATCTATAGTAAGCCTGACTGTAGTAGGTTTTGCACTGGCGTTTTTCGCATTCGCAGTCTCCATGATTCTCCTTCCTCTCGTCTCACGTGATGGACCCCACCTATGCGACCTATGAATAGCCCCATAACCCTATAAACCTGTGGCCCTATAGCCCTGGAGCCCTATACTCTAGCTATCGCCTGGAACCTGCACTCGCGCATGCAGACACCGCACTTGAGGCACTTATCCTGGTTGATTACCAGGGGTTTACGCTTTGAGCGGGTAGCGACGGCTGTGGCTACTCCGGCCCTGACACCCGCACCAGCCTCGGCTGCCCCAGCCATAGCTGGCTCTTCCCCGATGAGATCGAGTTCCTCGACGCTCTCCTCGATCGCCCCGGCAGGGCACGCCTTCTGGCACAGGCCGCACCGCCGGCACTTGTCCTGAACGATTTCATACTTGAATAGCGCCTGGCATACTCCGGCGGGGCACCGCCTCTCGCGGATGTGAGCCTCGTATTCATTTCGGAAGTATCTGATTGTGCTCAGAACGGGGTTCGGGGCCGTCTGCCCCAGGCCGCACAGGGCTGTATTCTTGATCGTCTTGCCGAGGTCTTCCAGGAGCTCGATATCGCCCTCCTGGCCCTTGCCCTCGGTTATCCGCGTAAGGATATCAAGCATGACCTTGGTTCCCTCGCGGCACGGTGTGCACTTGCCGCACGACTCGTCCTGCGTGAACTGGAGGAAGAATCGAGCCATGTCGACCATGCATGTGTGGTCGTCCATCACGATAAGGCCGCCCGACCCCATCATGGCGCCCAGCTTCACCAGGGAATCATATTCCATCGGCACATCAAGGTGCTCGGCCGGGATGCACCCGCCAGAGGGGCCACCGGTCTGAGCTGCCTTGAACTTCCTGCCGCCCGGGATCCCGCCGCCAACTTCATAGATGATCTCCCGGAGCGTGGTTCCCATAGGGACCTCCACAAGCCCGGTATTGTTGATCTTCCCGGCAAGGGCGAACACCTTCGTGCCCTTGCTCTTCTCGGTCCCGATCCCGGCGAACCACTCCGGCCCATTGAGAATTATGGGCGGGATGTTGGCATAAGTCTCGACATTATTGATGAGCGTCGGCTTGCCCCAGAGCCCCTCGTTTGCAGGGAATGGCGGCTTAGGATGCGGCATGCCGCGCCGTCCCTCGATGGAGGCGATAAGGGCCGTCTCCTCCCCGCAAACGAAGGCGCCAGCGCCCATCCTGATCTCCAGGTCGAAATCAAAACCCGTGCTGAATATGTTCTTCCCGAGAAGCCCGTACTCCCTCGCCTGCTTGATGGCGATACTGAGCCTCTCAATGGCCAAAGGATACTCCGCCCTCACGTAGATATAACCCTGGTTCGACCCGACAGCATAGCCTGCTATGGCCATAGCCTCGATAACCGAATGTGGATCGCCCTCGAGCACGCTCCTATCCATGAACGCCCCGGGGTCCCCCTCATCCGCATTACAGACCACATACTTGGGTGAGCCCGTGGCCTTCGCGGTGAAGCCCCATTTCACGCCGGTCGGGAAGCCAGCCCCGCCCCTGCCCCTCAGGCCTGAGCGCTTCACAATATCTATGACATCCTCCGGCGCCATCTCGGTCAGGACCCTTCCCAGGGCTTCATAGCCGTCGCGGGCTATATATTCCGTTATATCCTCGGGGTTGATGACCCCGCAATTTCTCAAGACGATCTTTCGCTGCCTCTTGAAGAAGCCTATGTCCTCGAGGCTGACCACGAGCTCGCTCGACTCATCCTTATAGAGCAGCCGCTCGACGGGCCTGCCCTTCAACAGGTGCTCCTCGACGATCTCTGGCACATCCTCGGGCCTGACCTTGCGGTAAAACGTCCCCTCGGGGTAGACCACGACCACGGGTCCCTGGTCGCATGAACCCACGCAACCCGTCTGGATGACCTTGACCTCCTCGTCGAGGCCCTGCTGTGAAACCTCAGCCCACAGGGCCTGCTCTACCGCCTTACACCCGGATGATACGCAACCCGCGCCCGCGCATACCAGGACATGCGCCCTGTAAAATGAATTCATAGGTAGAACTAGCCTCCTTCTGTTCCCCGATAACAATGCAATACCGCGGCCTATCGCGGCCGGTTGCCAATTATTGCCCGACAGCCGCCCTGGCTGCAACAAGGTGCCTTACTACGATCCTTCGCGCATCCTCAGGTGTTACCCTGGTGTATGTCAGGGAAGCATGGCCAGGGATGAGAAGATCCACGACCGGCGGCTTTGCATGTAGTCCTGTGACATCGGTCTGCGTCACCAGGCAATCTGTCAATCCCTGCCGTCTTAGTTCATCGAGAATCGCCATCATCACGTCGCGCGCACCCGCGGCAAGCCCATCGGTCCCCATGTGAACAACAAAGGTGACCCGCGTGCGGGCAACCCTGGGTCCTATACCTGTCATGGCCTCTCGCCTAATCCGCTCAAGCTCCCCAATGGACTTCATCAATAAGTCACCTCGCTCCTGAAATGCTAGACGCTACCCACCCTCCCGACGCCATCCTTTTCATATCGCCTGTGTCTTATCACCTATATCTCCTAGTTTTGATCTAGTTTTGATCGAACCTAGCGCCCATCCTCGCATCCAGGATCTCCCGCTCCATCTCAGCGGACCTCTCGAGCCATTCCCTGTTTGGCCCGATCGTGTTGTACTCCGCCTCGATCCTCGCGTACTCGGCATCGGCATCATAGTCGCCCGCCGCGCGACCAGCAACGTTATACATCCTGCATGCGTCGCCAGCATTAACGACCTTCCTCTCACCTGAATTCACTATAACCCTCGCAACGGCGCCTCTCATCGCCATTCCCTCCTTGCCTTTCAATACCAGCCACACAGTTATGCCAGCCATACCAACCATCCCATCACCCGGTCGTTTCAGACTGGCGCTCTCACCCTTATTTGAGCCGGCATTTAGACTGGCACATTTGCCTGCAGCATTTCGGCCAATCCCCTCGCCCTTGTCATCGCCCTTCACCCTTTTATAGAGAGCAATACTTGTGCCAACTTTCACAATCCCACCTGGCCGAGGGAAAAATGTAGCCCACACCCCCCAACAAAGGGACGGTGTGGGCGGGCCAAACTGAGAAATGACGCACGTTCCCGTATCTTTCCGTAGAATCGTGAAATCCATTATTCCTATATGCCGACCACGCATCACCGGGCCAATTCCGGTCCCCCATCAGGACGTAGTCCACTATTCTGTATGCGGCGCGAGCCCGGGGCCATCAATTCCGTCCCGGTGGGCGGCGAAGCGCGATACTATATGCCATTGCCGGCGTCCAAATATCTGGACGATGCAGTCCATATTCTTGGATTTACACCGAACAGATTCCAGCCTTTGAGGAATATATAGCATATTGGGAGGACAGGCATAGCCCCACCAGCTAAGTCATGGGTTTGAATATAGACTTGGTATTTCACGGGAGTAGATTACATATTCTAGTACCACTATTCGTATATTGAAGTCATAATGAAAGGAGCAACGAGAGACCAATTTGACGTCTAGGTATAGTAATACTATAATAAGAGGTGAAAGAGGTGAAATGGATGAATCTCGCGCTCAAAAAAATCGAAACTCAATTCGGTCCTGAAGTGGCCAATGGGGTGAGGCAGGTTCTTCAAGAACAGTTTGCTCAGGAGTTTGACCAGCAACTTGCCGTCTTGCGGGAGCGTTTGATCGATTCCTTGGAGTCATTCCGCCAAAACGAAATGCTTCCCGCTGGCGAATTACAAAGGCAATCTTACCGGACGCTTGAACAAAAAATCAAAGCGATCGGCAAGATTCTACTTCTCTACAACTCCTCCCCCTCCGCCGTCATTTTCGATCTTAACAAACTACAGGAGCTTGTCGAGGAGATTGAAATGCACTTTGCCGTTCTTGAACGACTCGAATTCCTTGATGAGGGGGAAGGGGTCTCTCCCTCTGAATTTTGGACGTCGCTCGCGCAAGCGCGGCCAGAGGCTTAACAGAATTGCATCCCGCTAAATTTCACCCTTCTATACTGGCAATTGACGTTCCCAGACTACGCGCCATATTTACGACCCCCGCCGCCTGGGATGAACTCAGCCAGCAAATCAAGGTGATTATCGAAGCGATCTGCGCAAACCCCACAATCGGCCAAAGTCTGCACCCTCCCCTTCAAAAATGGCGACGGGTGCGTTTCCCTTCTGCCCCCAAGCCTAATTGGCATATATGGCCAGAATGCGGATTATCTACAAATTTGAAAACGAGGTCGTCGAGTTTTTGCTACTCGGGAGGAGAGATCCCGGAAATCCTAATGATGTCTATCGTTTGGCTGGGCAACGCCAGCGGCAAACCTGACCGGAGTATTATGACACTCTCTAGCGCATAGTAAGACCAAATAATGACCCAAATCTCTACGATTTCGAGGTCGAATGGCCCTCGAGCCCCGAAAAGTTCGAGTTGGGGCATGAAAGGAGCGACAGTAGAAGGACTATGCCAAAAAAGGATAGGGCGAAGATGCTTGACCGGCAAAAGAGGCAGGAAAAGCGCGCAGCAAAGGAACGGCTCAGGCGCAAATCAGCTCAACAGCGCCCGGCCCACGGGGGGTTCTGGGAGCATATCCTAGCATCAGGCGCGCAAGCCCCGCTATACGGCTGCTGGGTTAACGAGGACTATAAGGAAGCGGGTATGGCCAGCGTAATAGTGGCCCGCAGGCTCCCAAATGGCCGCCTGGCCTTTGCGGCTTACCTCGTAGATATACTGGGTCTCGGGCTCAAGGATTGCTTTGGAGATATGAATGCCACTGAAGAGAAATTCCGAGCAAGGATCCTGGACCAGGGGGACGAGGGACTCAAGCATGTTCCATGTAGCTTGCTCCTGGCCCAGCAACTTGTGTGGGGAGGGATGAGGTACGCCCAGCAAAATGGGTTCAGGATCCCCTGGGAATTTAGCACATGGCAGCATATAGTCGGGCCCCTTCCTGAGAAAGAACAGATCCCTCCTGACATGTTTGGGAGGGACGGCAAGCCCTTGATAATCGGCGATCTCGATGACATCGTATCCAGGTCGGTCCGACATTTTGATCCCGGCAAGCTCAAAGAAGAAGGTATAGACTTTATCATAGGGACAGCTTTGGAGAAGATGGAAATAGACATGGACGAGCTCGATGCTGAGAGTTATGATGACGAGGAGGACGAGGGCGGGGAGGACGGGGACGGGGAGCATGCCGGCCATAGGTAATGCACCTCTGTCCCGTCCCCACTCCGCCAAGAAACTTGGCAGGCTAACCCGTGGGTAGGGCGAGACTGCCTAAAATCTTGGCACTTTTACGCGTGACCTACCTAGAAAATAGACATTACCCCAGCTAAGGCCATTTTCATTCCCTGCTGGTGCCGCCCAAGGCGGCATGGGCGTCTGCCAAGAAAGTTGCCACCGCGCACGCTTGCGCGTGATTGGCGCATGCTCAGCACATGATTGGGCTTAAACGCATTCTGTTCTCGGGGCTAAATAGAAAACTATTAATCTATCTTGTAAGCGTAACCTTTTTCAGCCCCCTGGGCTGGTCGGGGTTGAGACCCTTGACCAGCGCGAGATGGAAGCTAAAGAGCTGCATGGGAGCTATATATACGAGGGGCGTGAGCACCTCGTCGAGCTCAAATGGGATCTTGAGCGGGACGGTTCCCATCTCTAAAATCTCAGGCGCCGAGCTCAATACAATGGTCTCCGCCTTCCGGTCGCGAAGCTCCGCGCAAAGCTCCATGACGTTTGGGAACGCCTTGCCCGGCGGCGCGATAACGAAAGTCGGGAAGCCCTCCTCTATTATGGCGATCGGGCCGTGCAAGAAATCAGCGACAGAATAGGGCTGAGACCCCACATAGCATGTCTCCTTGACCTTGAGCGCAGCCTCGAGCGCAGTGCAGTAATTGAACCCCCGGCCGGTCACCACGCACTCCTTCATATAGCGATAGCGCGGCACGATCCCCCTGATGCCCTCCTCCATGGCCAGGACCCGCTCCATATACCCGGGCATTCGTGCAAGCTCACCGAGCAAATCGCTCCTGCCGGCCCACTCGAGCGATAGCATGTAAAACCCCACCAGCTGCGCGACATAGGTTTTTGTCGCAGCCACGCTCTTCTCCTCGCCGGCGCGGCAGAAGATCGCGTGCTCCGCCGTCCTGGCCAGGGCTGATCCCTCGTTATTGGTTATGCCGATCGTCACCGCACCGGCCTCGCGTGCGTGCTTTACGACCTCGACGACATCAAGGCCCTCGCCGGACTGGGAGACGCCAAGGACAAGCGCCTTATCGAGCTTAACCTTCGCCCCGTACAACGTGTAGATCGACGGCGCCGCCAGCGAAACGGGCACGCCGTTTATATACTCGAACAAGTACCTGGCAAGCTGCGCAGCGTTATCAGACGTGCCGCGGGCCGCGATGACGATGCAACCAATATCCCGCTCACGCACGATCCGGGCGAGCCCCCGTATCTTGTCGCCCTCCATCTCCATCATGCGCGCCACCACCTGCGGCTCCTCCATGATCTCGCGGTGCATGTGATAAGAATGGTAGTCTATTCCCGTCACCAATGATCACTCCTTCATGATTCCTCAAATCATTCTCCGATTATCTCAACGATTATCTCAACCAGCACCCCTTTGTCCTTCTCACCATCAAGCTTTGCCATAAAAGATTTATTCTCAGGGACCAAACCCGCCCCTTACCCCCTTACTCAATAGCCCCGCCAATCTCTTAAGCTGTCCAGCGCCAGAAAAAAATACCCCCAATCGCTGGCATTCTGCTCTTGCCCCCTCGGTGAAGCCCCCCTTCGAGATTAGCCATGGTTTCGCGTTCAACATTTGGGCCACTTTCACAAGGGCCTTAACCTCCTTGAGGCCTGCCGCTCTCTGCCGCCATTTAACCTGAACCGCCCACCTTTCCTCCCCTATGCCCAGGCATTCCAACTCCACTTGCCCATCCGCGGTAGAAAATGAGGTGACTTCCGTGAAGCGGGGCAAGACAATTACTCCTTCCCTCCCTAAGAGCTGGCCTTCAATTTCCTGTCCAGCGAATTTGCGCATCAACTCCCGTACCTCCGCCTCTTTGGAAACACCTAGCTCAGTCGAGACAGCTTGAAACTGCTCCTGAAGACGGCGGAGCAGATCCTCTAAGATTTCCTCGGACGGCCAATCCTCAATCTCGATGCCATTATTGATATTCAAAAGCCAGTAACGCAGGACTGGATCGACAAAATAATACCGTTTTTCTCTCTCGCGGAGCAAATCTACATCCAGAAGGGATCGCAGGTAATTTCCCACGGTAGAGTAAGCCACGCGTAGTTTTTTCGCTAGCGTGCTTGCCGTTTGTCCCTCTTCGAGGGCGAGAAGACGCAGTATCTGTTGTAAGGCCGCAAAACCTCGCGCCTTTTCCAGAGAAATATCATATTGATACCGACAAAAGTCATAAATCTTTCCCTCCGTTGACAGGGTTTCTAACACGAAGGCAATACGGATCAGACCAGGTTCAAAGGGCAGGCCATCGCGTTCATGTAGGAGCTGGGCGCGGGAGCATAACTGGCGAATATAAAAGGGATGGCCGGCGCTCAGATGGAAGAGCTCCCGCAAAATTGCCTGGTTCCCCTTCAGGCCGGGAAAAAGTTTGCTCGCCAATTCTGCGGTATCTCTCTCGTCAAAACCCCGGAGAACAATCTTGTTGAACTGCCCAAATAAGGGGCTTTGGTGTTCAGCGACGATCTGATTCATGACGGTGATGGCTGAACCCGCTAATAAATAAGAAACGCGGCTTTGTTTTTCCATCGCCCCGCGAAAAACGGCCACCACATTTTTACATTCAGGGTAATTGGACAGGTTCACCAGCGTCTGGAACTCATCTAGACAAAGCACCACCTTTTTCCCGGTGGCTTGGCCTAGAAGTTCAGGGAATCCGAAAGCGAATTGTAATAGTCGGAGGCGGTCGGGCTTTTGTTTTTCCAGTTCTCGGAGTAAATCTGTTAGCATTTCATGCGCCACTTGCGGTCCGCGTGTCTTCGCGCGTATTAAGAGGTCAAGGGGGGAGAAGTAGCCAAAGGGACTGGTATTACCGTGTTCCCAAAGCCAGTAAAGGCACATGCCCAGGTAGCCGCTGGCAAAGGTCTCCGGGGAACTGGTGATATCTTCAAAATCAATATAAATGGGAAGAATCTCTGGCCTCTTGCTAAGGAGCTGTCGAAACCATTCCTTGATGAGAAGGGTTTTGCCAATCCGCCGGGGGCCAAATAAGGTAGTGTGCTGAGGGATCCCCCTCAAATGCTGCTCCAGATAAAAATCCAGGGTTTTTAGCTCTTTCCGGCGATTCGTAAATAAACTGCGAACCCCTTCCGGGTAGAAGAAATCCATGTTCACCCTCCCCCGCTTAGCTCATTTGAGCGTCACGGTCAGATGAGCTAAACAAAGATAATATACCACAAAGCGGGGTAGAATACAAGCCATTCTGCAACCGTGCAACCGTCGCCACTGTCAGCTGGTGATTGCTATCACCGCGCTGGCGGCTCGGTCGGTATCCGTAGCCTCTTTATGATCTCGTTGAGCGTTGTGCGGCCCATGCCGAGCCGCTCTGCGGCCCTCGCCTGCACCCAGCCGGATTCCTCGAGCGCCTCCAGGATGAGGCGCCTTTGATATGCCTCGACGGCCTCCTTGAAGGAAATCTCCCCGGAGGCTCCACCCACTCCGGGTGTCCCGGGTGCTCCAGGCGCTCTAGGCATTCCAGGCATTCCAAGCGCTCCAGGCGCCCCAGGCACCTCACCGCCGCCTGCCGCCGTTCCCGCCCCCCGCTGTCGCGCCAGCGCCTCCCGCACCTCCTCCGGGAGGTCCTCGAGCACGATAACGGACCCCTCGCCCAGGATCATGGCGCGCTCAACGACATTCTCGAGCTCCCTCACGTTCCCGGGCCAGTCGTAAGCCACCAGGGCCTCCATGGCATCCGGGGAGAACCGCGTCGGGCCCTTGCCCACCTTCTCCCAGACCTTCCCGGCGAAATGCTTGGCGAGGAGCGGGATATCATCCTTGCGCTCCCTGAGCGGGGGCAGGGTTATATTTATGACATTGAGCCTGTAGAATAAATCCCGCCGGAATGCGCCCTTCTCAATAGCGGCCTCGAGGTCGCGGTTGGTGGCGACGATCACGCGCACATCCACTCGCCTGGTCGTCGTCTCCCCAACCCTTATGAACTCCCGGTTCTGGAGAAACCTGAGGAGCTTGGCCTGGAGCGCGAGGCTGATGTCGCCTATCTCATCAAGGAATATAGTCCCCGAGTCGGCCTCCTCGAATAAGCCGCGCTTGGCCGAGACCGCGCCCGTAAACGCGCCCCTGGCGTGCCCGAAGAGCTCGCTCTCCAGGAGGTTTTCCGGCAAAGCGGCACAGTTTATGCTCACAAAGGGCTTCTCGCTCCTGGGGCTGTAATGGTGAAGCGCCCTCGCCACGAGCTCCTTTCCCGTGCCGCTCTCCCCCCGGATAAGCACGGTTGAGTCGGCCTTTGCCACCTTCTCTATCAACTGGTAGATCTCCTGCATCTTCCTGCTGTTGCCCACGATTCCACTGAATCTGCCCCTGGCAGCCTTCAGCTCATCCTTGAGGCGCCTGTTTTCCCGGATTATCCTCCGCTGGTCGATGGCCTTTCGGATGACCACCTTGACTTCCTCTATCTTGAACGGCTTAGGGATATAGTCATAGGCGCCCTTCTTCATGGCCTCGACCGCGGTCTCGACGGTCGAGTAGCCTGTAATCATGATGATTATGGCATCGGAATTGAGCTCCCTCGCCCGCTCCAGGAGCTGCATCCCATCCATCCCAGGCATCATAAGATCCGTGATCACCACGTCGAAATCCTCTTCACGCATCCTCTTGAGCGCATCCTCGCCGCTCGTGGCGGAGGAGACATTATAGCCATCCTCCGATAGGATAATCTCGAGGAAATCGCACATCTTCTGCTCGTCGTCAACGACAAGTATCCTCTCCCCTGCCATGCCATTCACCTCATTTGACGTGCCGGACACACTACGCTGACCCGCCATACATATTATTCTTGTATTACTACTCCACTTTTTACTACTCCACTTTCCATCTATCACCTGCTGAGCGGGAGCTCTACTACAAAGGTGCTCCCCTTATTCACCTTGCTTGTAACCCTTATACTACCACCATACTTCTTCACGATCCCGTAGCTGACGGAAAGGCCAAGCCCGGTCCCTTGGCCCACCTCCTTGGTGGTGAAAAAAGGATCAAATATCCTGCTCAGATTCTCCTCGGGGATGCCGCATCCAGTGTCGGTGAACTCAACCTCGAGCCACCGGTCCACCTCCGCCCCGGCTCCCGCTCTCCCCGGGCTTTCCGCCTGCCCCGCCTCCAGACTCTCATCGCATGCAGGTCCCGCTGGTGCCGTCCTCAGCGGCGCCGCCCCAGCCACTGTTATCCCAGCCACTGCCGCCCCCGCCGCTTCCGCCCTCACCGGGGCGGGCGGGGCCCCTGCTTCCGCCACTGGTCCCGGTCCCGATCCCGCGGCCGCATCATGCTGTTGCCTCTGCCTATCAACAACCCGGGTCGCGACCGCCAGCCGCCCGCCGCCCCGCATCGCCTGGATGGCGTTCAGCACTATATTCAGGAATACCTGCTCCAGCTCGCCCTGGTCGGCCAGGACCTCGGGATCCAGCTCCTCCGCTGCCATGTCGACGAGAAGCTCGATCCCTCTATAGGTCATCTGCCGCTCGACCAGGCTCAAGGTCCGCCTGATAGCCTCATTCACCTTACATTTCTCGGATGTCCGCGGGGCAGGCCGCGCGAAGCTCAGGAGGCTCCGCACGATCTCGGCGATCCGGTCAACCTCCTCTGCTATAATCCCGAGGCGCTTTACCGCCGCCCCCCCGCCCTTCAACTCATTCAGGAGAAGCTCCGTATAGCCGGATATCAAAGACAACGGGGTGTTTATCTCGTGCGCAACCCCGGCGGCAAGCTGGCCGAGCGCCGCAAGCTTGTCAGATTGCGCCAGCTTATCCTCGAGCCGCTTCTTCTCGGTGACATCCTCCGTTATGACAACGGCACCGTGAACATTCGAAGTCCCGTTCCGCAGGGGATACATCTTTACATTCACGATCACGGTGCGGTCCTCGATTTCATACTTGAACCCCGTGATCTCGACCGGGCGCGCCTGCCTGATGGCCCGGTCCAGGGCCCTCATAAATTCCTCCGTCCCCAGCCCAGGGAGGGCATCGGGTAGATACCTGCCGACAACTGCGCGCCCGCCGCTCAGCGCCGAGACCCTTCCCCCTGCGTCGTTGAACGTCGTGATCATGCAGTTCCTGTCAACAACTATAATGCCCTCCGTGATGCTCTCTACGATGTTCCTGTTGTAATCCCTCAGGGCTGCGATCTCTTCATTGGTCTTCTCGAGCTCATTTATCAGATAAGGGAGGCACATCTTGTTCTCCGCGAGCCCGCGATAAACAGCGATGGCCTTTTCCCGGCAGGTATTATAGCCGCAGGCCCCGCAATTGAGCTCATCCTCGGGCCTAGTCTTGTTAAGCTCCCGCAGTATCCTCTGGATATCAGCTTCACCGGGGACGGGCAGCTTGACGCTCTTATCACCATATGCGCGGCGCGCCACTATCTCCGGGAAGGAAGGGTCCCCCTTTTGTCGTGCCTCTTGCCCTTCCTGTCCCCGCTGCCTCTCTTGCCCTTCACGCCCCTCATTCCCCTCGCGCTGCCCTCTCCTTGCGAAATCTACGACAACCTTCCTCCGGACATAGCTCACCAGGGGGCTTGTCATCATGGGCCCATTGATACAGCCCTCGCAAAAGAGCATGTCGACAAACTCGGGATTCGCCGCCCCGCGGGAGAGCAAGTCCAGGAACTCGAGGCAGTTATCCTTTCCCTCTACAACAACGATGTCGTTTTCCATCATGTCGGCCCGCATCGCCGCGCTCTTCAAGAGGCCGCCCGAAACCGGGTAGAGCCTGCCCAGGGAGGCTGTGGAACCGTCAAACGAAGCTGGCTCAAGGGCCTGGGGCTTTATCCCGGCGGAGCCAAGCATCCTCTTGAACTCCTGAAACGTCAGCACAGCATCCACCGCATCGCTGACGTCCTCATCCAGGATCTCGCTCTTCTTGGCAACGCACGGGCCGATAAAGACAACCTTGACCAAGCTATCGCCTGTATCATAACCCACGTTGTCAGTAATGTCGCTATCAACACCGTCATTGACACCATTATTGACACTGCCATTGACACCGCCACCGGCGGCGCCAATGGCGGCACTACAAACGGCGTCCCTTTCACCCTGAAATTTTTGTCCCTGGGCCTTTTGCTTCTGGGCCTTGATCATCCTGCCGAGCGCGACCATGGGCGAGACGACGGGAGCGAGCCTGGGGATCAGGTTCGGGTATCGCTTCTCAACAAGGTTCACCACCGCAGGGCAGGGCGTGCTTATCATCCCACGGGCGCGGTTCGCCGTCTTGAGCAAGTCAACATACTCCTGGGTTACCCTGTCCGCGCCCCAGGCCACCTCATAGACCGCGTCAAATCCAAGCTTCTTAGCGGCAGCTACAACCTGGCCCGGGCGGCAACGCGGGAATTCGGCGACGAACGATGGAGCAAGGGCCGCGATAACTTCCCCATCTCTAGTCCCATTCCTGCCTCCATCCCCATCCCCATCCCTATCCCTATCCCTATCCTCATCCCTATCCCTGAAGAACCCCGCGACCCTTTCGGTGTCGTCCTGGATCCGCTTGGCGTTCTGAGAGCAGACGCGGACGCAGTGCCCGCACGAGATACAGAGCTCCGGGATGACCTTTGCTTGCCCGTTTTCGACCTTTATAGCCTTTACGGGGCAGTTGCGTATGCACGAGTAGCACCTCTTGCACTTGCCCTCAATGGTTGTGACGATCTCCACCATGGCTCCGGCTTCACTCCCCTCGTTCCCCTCGATTCATAATTCTATCATTTTGCGGGGAAAAAGGTAAGGGGACAGCAAAACGCCAAAGCGCAATAGCGCGCGCCCCTCCATTCCATCCGGCGGGCTCTTGCGCACAGGCCTGACAAAGGATGCGAAGGTTAAGGTTATTGTAATGAAGCTGGGAATATAGTAGGATTATGTTTGACCGAAAATCGCTACATTGCCAAGCTACAAATTCAACTCTCAGTAAGAATGCGAAGTAAGAATGCGAAGGAGAGAACTCAAGTGCAGCATAGGGTGACACTCATTCCCGGCGACGGGACAGGCCCTGAATTGACGGAGGCGGCTGTGAAGGTGATAGAGGCGACAGGCGTGAAAATTGACTGGGACGTCCAGGAGGCGGGCGCGGATGTGATCGATAAATACGGCACGCCCCTGCCCGATCATGTCCTCGACTCGATAAGACGCAACCGCGTCGCACTAAAGGGGCCTATAACCACGCCCATAGGAACGGGCTTTCGCAGCGTCAATGTGGCCCTGCGCCAGGTTTTGAACCTATATGCCTGTGTAAGACCCTGCAAGAGTTATCCCGGCGTGAGGTCGAGGTATAGCGGCATCGACCTCGTGTTGATAAGGGAAAATAGCGAGGACCTCTACGCCGGCGTTGAGTTCGACCTGGGCTCCCCGGAGGCGAAGCAGATAATCGGCATGGCCCGCGGGAAGATCCGGGACGACTCCGCGATCTCCATAAAGCCTATATCGCGAACGGCCTCCGAGCGGATCGTCAGGTTCGCCTTCGAATACGCCCTCGCAAATGGCCGTAAGAAGGTCACAGCCGTGGCGAAGGCGAACATTATGAAGTTCACTGATGGCCTCTTCTACCAGGTCGCGCGGGAGGTTGCAAAGGATTACGAAGGCCGCATAGCGTACGAGGAGCGGCTTGTCGACAACATGTGCATGCAGCTAGTCCAGGTGCCGGAGGCATATGATGTTCTCGTCCTCCCAAACCTTTACGGCGATATCCTCTCCGACCTCGCTGCGGGGCTGGTCGGCGGGCTCGGCGTCGCGCCGGGGGCCAACATCGGCGACGGCGTGGCGATATTTGAGCCGACCCACGGCTCAGCGCCGAAATACAAGGGGCTCAACAAGGTCAATCCCACGGCCCTCATCCTGTCCGGGATGCTGATGCTGCGGTACCTTGGGGAACGCGAGGCAGCAGGCCGCATCGAACGCGCCGTAGCAGCGGTCATCGCTGAGGGCAAGTATGTAACATATGATATGAAAGCAGATCGGAATGACCCATCCGCTGTGGGAACCCGAGAGATGGCAGATGCAATAATCGCTAGTATGAATCAATAAGCGCCAGCATGGGTTGAATGTTGTTGAACATTATTGTTAAACATTCGTGATGGCTCTGATATCTGTTGATCCTCATGCTGCCCGCGGCTATACCAGCACCCGTGGCTAAACCAGCTCGTGGCATCATGTCTAGACAGGTAGGGGGATGAAAATGCCTATATGCCTGTGCTAAAAATGCCCGAATTGAAGATCTGTATATTTATGAAGCATCCTCCATCTGGTCAGGATATGAGAATAAAAGTTAACTGCAATACAGAAATATAACCCCGATCGGGGTTATATTTTTAAATATTAGATACGCTACTAGATATGCCACTCAAGTTTGCATGTGACTGACATGATTTCATGGTGCAGTGTATAAGTCAGAAGTCAGCGCGTATAGCGTGAGGTCAGCGTGCACAGCGTATAACGCGTACAAGCTTTTGCTCCACGACTCTCACAGCGGGCGTGCGCCGCCTGCGGCGCCCGCCCGGCCAGCATCAGGAGGTGGCACCATGCAGTATAGGGATTTCGGGAAAACGGGTGTAAAGGTATCAGCCCTTGGCTTCGGGGCGATGCGGCTCCCGCAATCGGAGAAAGACGCGATCGATCTCCTCCGGCAGGGCATGGATCTCGGTATAAACTACATAGATACGGCCTTCGTCTACGGTGAGAGCGAGATCCGCGTTGGTAAGGCTGTGAAGGGGCGCCGTTCCGCGGTATACATTTCAACCAAGAACCCCATCAAGAACGCCTTGGGCACGACCTGGATGAACCAGCTCGACACATCGCTCAGGCGCCTGGATATGGATTACGTAGATTTCTACCATATGCATTCAATCACGCTCCAGGACTACGAGAGCAAGATAACGGCGCCACGCGGCCCACTGGAGGCCGCGGCAGAGGCGAGGCAACGCGGCAAGATACGATTCTTGAGCTTCTCGAGCCACGACAAGCCCGAAAACGTAATCAAGATTATAGACTCAGGGGTATTTGACACCATGCTGGTCCAGTATAACCTCCTCGACCGGCAATACGAGGGGGCCATAGCGCATGCCCACGCCAAGGGCCTTGGGGTTGCGATCATGGGCCCGGTTGGCGGGGGAAGGCTGGCGGCACCCTCCGAGGCGATCCAGCGCATGATCCCGGGGGGCACGAAAAGCAGTGCCGAGATGGCGCTCAGGTTCGTCCTGGCGAATCCGGCCGTTTCCGTCGCGCTATCGGGAATGGGCACGCCCCAGATGCTCACGGAAAACGTCGCAACGGCGTCACGCACCGAGCCGCTGAATGCAGAGGAGATCAAGCGAGTGCAGGATATACTCGATGAGAAGAAACGCCTCGCCGAGCTCTACTGCACCGGCTGCAAATATTGCATGCCGTGCCCCAATGATATCGACATCCCTGGAAACTTCCTGTATATGAACTATTACAGGGTCTATAGCCTCAAAGATTACGCCCGGGAGCAGTACGCAAAGCTATCGTTCCCCGGCGACACGCGCCAGCAAGGCGACTCAGAGCCCAGAGGCCTCCGCGCGGAGTGCTGCCTCGAGTGCGGCGAATGCGAGCCTAAGTGCCCTCAGCATATCCCGATCATCCAGCAACTCAAGGAGGTTGCACGAAAGCTTGGGACAGGAGCGGCTCAACAAACATGATCCACCCCTGGCACCAGCACCCCGGGCCCCGGACCTACCTGGACCCATCGTTGGACCTCTCCTGGAGAGACAGGCTTAGAGACTTGTAGAGTCTGGCAAGGGCGACATTGTAATCAAATACCGCCTGCAGCCGCGCGGTATCGGCCTGGTAGAGCGCCCTCTGGGCATCAAACAGGTCTATGCTGGTTATGACACCCGCGTCATAACGCGCCTTGGCTATCTTGAGGCTCTCCTGCGCCTGCGCGAAGGCCTTCTCCTGGAGGGCGATCCGCCTCTCGGCATCCTTCATGGACTCATAATTCTGCTTTATCTCGAGCAACACGTTTACCTTCGTGTCCTCTAGTTCCACTTCAGCCTGGGACAGGCCGATCTTGGACCTGGCGAGGTCCAGGGCAGGAGTGAAGTCGTTGTTGTTGACCTCTACTTCCTTCTTGGCAAGCTCCACCGCATCTTGTGCCTTCAATATCTCGAGCCTGCTCGCAAGGGCACGCTCGGTCTCCTTCTTCATGTCCAGGGTCACGGGTTTATATCCAAAATCGCTCGCGAGTTCCACGGGAACCTCGAGGTCCCGTCCTATAATCTGATTGAACCTCATATTTGCAAGCGCCAGATTGGCCTCGGCCTTGCTGAGATCCACCTGGGCTCCCGCGACTTCCGATTCAGCAGTTATTACATCCAGCCTGGCTACCATGCCAAGTTTGAACTTGCTACGGATGATCTCGAGCTGCTTATTCGCCCTCTCAACATTCTCTTGAGATATCACGAGGCCCCGCTTCGCCTTCTGGACATCATAATATGCCTGTTCCACCTGGAGCGCCAGATCGGATTTGGCGATCTCATAATTCTTCTGCGCGGCCTGCCAGGTAGCCTCAGCCTGCAGGTCAGCGAGGATGGAAGCCCTGATAAGCTGGTCGGCTTTGGCCTGCTGATAAGCGAGTCTTGCAGTGTCAAGGGCGAGAGATGCCAGCTTCATGGCATTGCTATGTTGAAGCGCGAAATCCACCGCCTCTTTGAGTGTGAGCTTGCCGCTGCTACCCTTGGCCTCTGGCGCCCCCGACGCGGCATCCGGCTTCGTCGTGGCCGCGAGAGTAGATCCTGCGAGGACAGTGGCGGCCAGGGTAGATATCAAAAGCACAGCACCTATAAACATTACCATCATTCTACGTGACACTGTACAGAGTCTCACCTTAGCGTCCCCCCGTTCGTTTAATCGTTGGATTCCCTGGATGCCCCTTCTCTTTAATAGAAAACAGGATAGAAAACAGGGAATGAAATTGGCGAACCATAGATGCCCCATAAATATAGCCAGGTCAGCGGGGCATCAATTATATGCGTTTCACTCGTATCTCAGGGCTTCAATAGGATTCAAGCGGCCGGCCCGTTGAGCTGGATATATCCCAAAGAAGAGGCCGACTCCAACGGAAACCGCGAGGGCGATGGCCACCGAACGAATGGACACCACCGTGGACCAGCCACCGAGATGCGAGATGCCCCGCGAACCGGCAATACCGAGGATAATCCCGACAATCCCTCCCAGAGAGCTAAGCATAGATGCCTCTATGACAAACTGGCCTAGGATATCCAGGGGCTTTGCCCCTATTGCCTTACGTATGCCTATCTCCCGCGTGCGTTCAGCCACAGACACCAGCATGATGTTCATCACGCCAATCCCGCCAACCAAGAGGGAAATGCCTGTGATGCCTGCGAGAAGTAGGGTCAGGGTATTCGTCGCGTTCTCAACCGTCTGCAACACATCCTGTTGATTCGTTATGCTAAACTTCTCCGGGTCCCCCAGCCTGCGCATGAAGAACCTCTCAAGCCCGGCCGCCACAAGACCGGTATCCTGAGGTGTCAATGCCTGGACCCCAATGCTTTGAATATATCTACTCCCACTCAAGCGCTTTTGGGCCGTCGTCAACGGCACAAAGACCTGATCACCGAGATCCCTCCATCCCTGCCGCTTTTCCTCCATAAGGCCCACAATCGTGAAATTTACATCCCCTAACCGGATGGTTGCACCAAGTGAGACATTCTCTGCGCTCCCGAAGAGGTCTGCGGCGACCGTCCGGCCGAGGACCACGACCCTCGTCATATTATTGAGGTCATAATCGCTTATAAATCGCCCACGTTCTACCTTGAAATTATTTATCTCGCAGTATTCTGGGGTTGTGCCCACCACCGTAGTCGTGGCATTATTCTTACCGTGCCTCGCCACCTTACGCACACTAGACTGGGCTGTTATGCTCGCCACACCGGGGAGCCTCTCCTCTTTCAACTCGAGATAGTGAGAATAGGTCAAAATATCTGGGCTACCCCTCGCACCAAAGGCCATACCTGGTAATGCCCGGACCCGCCCGGGCATTACCGTTACGAGGTTCGATCCCAGGCTCCCTATGCTGGACGTGACCCGATGTCTCGCCCCCTCGCCGATGGAGACCATGGCCACCACCGACCCTACTCCTATGATAATGCCCAGCATCGTCAAAAAAGAACGGAGTTTGTTGGCGGCGAGGCAGGAAACCGCTGTACGAAGGCTTTCCAGAAAGCTCATATCGCCGCCGTCGCCCCCATATCAAGTTCGTGTAGCCTTACCTCGGCATCAATTGGCTCCGGCACAATCTCCTCGGCCTCGATCAGGCCATCACGGAACCGGAGGATTCGCCGGGCATGCATGCCGATATCCGGCTCATGGGTAACCAGGATAATGGTCTTACCTTCCCTATTGAGACGTTGGAATATCCCCATGATCTCCTCGCCAGCGTTTGTATCCAGATTTCCCGTCGGTTCATCCGCAAGGATTATCGCGGGATTGTTGACGAGCGCCCTTGCGATCGCCACCCTCTGGGCCTGGCCACCCGAGAGCTGGTTCGGCTTATGATGCATCCTATCCGCCAGCCCGACCTGTTTGAGAGCATCCTCGACAGCCGCGCGGCGCTTCAAGCGAGGGATGCCTGCATATATGAGCGGTAGTTCTACATTCTGAAATGCGTTTGATCGCGGCAGGAGGTTAAACGTCTGAAAGACGAAGCCGATCTTCCGGTTACGTATCTCCGCAAGGCGCCCCTCTGGAAGGTTGGACACCTCTTCCCCCTCGAGCCGGTAGGAGCCACTTGTGGGACTATCAAGACACCCTATGATATTCATCAAAGATGACTTCCCCGACCCCGAAGGCCCCATGATAGCAACAAATTCCCCCGAGTAGATTTTAAAAGACACTCCCCGCAAGGCTTGAACCCCAACAGAATCCATCCTATATACCCTGGTCAAATCCGCGACCTCAATTAAAGGGCTCCCTCGCTCCATGAATTCCACCCCCTCTACCTTCTTAGGAACAAAGCTAGAGCCCGGGCATCATCCTGATCATTGGAGCCCCGGTCCGACGATTGCTCTGGACTGCATCCTGGCCCCGGCCGGATGAACCGTAATTGCCTGAAGATGGCCTGCCTTCCAGCGGAAGAACTACATTGTCCCCCGGGGCCAGACCATCAACGATCTCGACCATGGTATCAGTCCGCAAGCCGGTAGTCACCTGTCTGGATATGGGCCCCTTCTCCCCGGATATCATGACTATTGTTCTCCCACCTCGGTCTATAAGTGCATCTACAGGAATGATAAGCGTGTTCCGTTTGGATCGCAGGACGATATTTACGTCCACCGTCATCCCGGGCCTCAACCTGCCATCGGGATTCGGGACGTCAGCTGTAACCTCATAAGTCACGATGTTATCACGCACCATACCCTCGTAGCCGATCTCTGTGACCTTCCCAGAGAAACGCTCATTGGGTAGGGCATCTACCCTAATGAGGGCTTCCTGGCCATGCCGTAGCTTTGGAACGTCGATCTCATTCACAGGAATCACTGCCTTCATGTGTGCAAGATCAGCAACTACTGCAAGGGTGGCGCCGGCATTGACCATATCGCCTTCCTGCACGGGGATATCAATGACCGTCCCGCCAATCGGGGCCCGGATGCTCGCAGACTCAAGATCCCTGCGTGCAGCTGCAAGATCTGCCTCGCCCTGGGAGACCCGGGCACGCGCCGCATCTACATCCTCCTTCCTGGGGCCGGCTTGGAGATCGTCAAGTTTTTTCTTGGTGGCTAGAAGTTGCTGTTCGCACGTTTTTAATTTGGTGCTGCTGTCCTCCCACTGTTGCTTCGACAGCGCCCCTTTATCATACAGGGCCTTATCCCTGGCGACCTGATCCTTGGCTGATTGTAACGCAAGGCGCGCCTGCTCATATGCGCTACTAGCCTGAGCGAGATCGGCCTCGCTCGGGCCCGCAAGGAGCTTGTTGAGGTCGGCCCTGGCGGAAAGGTAATTAGCCTCCGCTTGTTTGAGTTTAACCTCTAGGTCTCTCGTATCGAGTTCTGCGATAACCTGATTCTTCTTGACAATGTCCCCTTCGGCAACGAGAATCCCCCGTATCCTCCCAGCAAGCTCCGCCTTTAACTCGACGCGCGTCGCCGGCTCCAGTGTGCCGAGCGCCGAAACGGTTTCGGAAATGTCGCCGATCCTCGCGGGGATCGTCTGCACCCGGATCTGATCAGCCGCCGTCTTACGAGTGGCTGACCTAGTAATCCCAAGGGTGATCGCGACTATGGCTATCGAAATCAAGATGACGGCGAAGAGAATGTGAAGTCTCCTCTTGACGAAACCGAGAATACGGCTTTGATTCACTTTATCGCCCCCTCACAGGGGATCCTGTCCGCAGGATCAACCACTCCAAGCTGGTCGATTGTATGATTTAGTCTATGATCCATATCTGCCCCCACCTTATCTGCTCGTACCTTGACCTGAATCCGAATATCCCTGGATCTCGATGGGTTTCCCGGCAGAACGCTCGAGGGCAGCTTTTGCGAGTATATAGTCATAAACGGCGAAGGCATGGTCGGCCTGGGCCTGAAGCAATGCCAGCTCGCTCGCTGCCAAGTCCCTCCCGGTTGCGAGCCCGGCTTCATACCTCAACCGTGTGACCCTGAGCGCTTCCTGGGCCTGGCTCACCCCGAGGTCGGCGCCTGCGACCGCTTCCTCCGCGGCCTGAAACGCATAATATGCCTCGCGCACGGCAAGGGTTACCGAGGTCTCCTGGATCGATACGGCCCTTTCAAGCTGTCTGAGGTTGATCTCGGCCTGGAGCCTCTTCTCGCGACTCACGCCCCCGTCAAAGGGCGACCAGCTCAAGCCGACTCCGGCATACCAGCCTTTCAACTTCCTGTCCCCAATGGGGGAACCCATCGACCCTCCCGCCCCGCCTAGGGCGGTCTGCCCTGTGGTGCCTTCCTCGTGGATCCCTGTTATCTGCCACGCCAAGTTCCAGTCTGGACTCGCAAAATCAAGCCCTGCCGACCAGGTATCATCCGCATAGCCTCCCTCAATGGTAACAACCGGCTTGCCTGCTTCGATCGTCTTCTCCAGCGTGAGCCGGCCCCTTGTGAGGTCGTCGCGGGCGCGCTGGACCTCGACCCTGTGTTCGAGGGCGTGCGCCACCAGTTCATCGAGGTTCTCCTGGACAGGCTCATACTGGAGATCGCCTGCAAGGCGCACAGACATATCAAGATCCCGGCCCAGGGCCTGGTTGAACCGGGAGTATGCCGTTTTCAGCCTGGATTCGGCCCCCGACACGCCTGCTTCAGCCTTCCGGACCGACCGGCGGGCATCAAGGACATCGGCCTCGATAGCGTTACCCGCCTGTTTTTTGGCCTCAGTATCTGTAAGCGCTACCCTGGCCTGCTCGAGCGAACGCTCCGCGAGGTCGAGCGACCTTTCCGCCTTGAGGACCTCTACATAGGCTGAAAGCACCGTGTATTTAACGCCTTCCCGGGCATCGGCCAGCATACGTTCAGCATCACTGACCCCCAACCGGGCATTCTGGACCTCGAAAGATGACCTCCCTATATACTTCCCCGTCGGGAGCACATCTCTCAACGAGATAGTCAACTGGCCCCCGGAATTCGTGACGCCGCTCCCGAGCTCCGAGGTGGATGCGTTAAATCCGGCCTCGAGGCTCATATTCGGCTCAAACGCCCCTTCAGCCTCGCGCTCCTTCGAGCCAGCCAGCCCCAGGGCATCTCTCGCCTGAATAACCTCCGGATTGTTTTCGAGGGCGATCTCAACGCTCCGGGCCAGGGTCAGGACCTCGCCGGTTGTCTGGGCAGCAAGGGCTACGTCGCCTCCTGCGTGCCCCCGCCCCAGACTGAGCCACATATACCCCGCATATAACAGCAGCAAGAGTAGCAGGATCGTTGAGACCCCGAACCTCCCGGTATCAAACCTCAATATTCTAGCTGGGGCTCGCAGCGCTCGCAGCAGCGCACGCGCCCCACGGCAGCAACACCCTCGTGCAGGCACAAGCCAGTCAACCATATCCTGCAATCTACCTCCATGTTACCATGATGCTAGGGCCCACCCTCATGATCCTATCCAGAACGAACAATAAAGATAAACAATATCCAGGCAATATAAATAACGCTATATCCTACTAAAAGTTCCCGGTTGTGGCAATTAAATATGAGCACTTGATCTATAATTCCGCAGCCGCGGACTGCCCAAATCCATAATTGTCAATCGATACTTAACCGACATGCTATCACCCATAGCCCAGAGGCAAGTTAAGTATACCGCAGGTCAAGTCTCGCGTAAATCACCCGAAAGTATGAAAAATCTGAGGGGGATTGCCAATCAGCCCTCCGGGAGTATTGAGACCGTGGATTATTACCACCAATCATTACCACCAACTGACGTAGCACATTGTAGATATACATTTATAGATATAACGAAGCCATACGGATTTGAAGGCATCGGGCCTCACCATTATATGGATGATTTGGGCAACGGCTGGAGAAAATCGACGGTCTCAGCACTAACATGCACATAACATACGATCCCCGATTATATTATACCTGGAATCGTTTCTCGAAACGATCCGTCCTGCCTGCCCTGCATGTCCTGGCCTGCGGCCAGGGGCCGGACCCCCCTAGGGCGAGATAAAATAAATAAGGATATACGCGAGACGCGCGCGGGACATGTGCGGCGGGACACGCGGCAAAACGCGCGGCGGGATACGAACATCGGAATGCGCGCGTCGGAATGCGCGCTACACGCGAGAAGGGGGCGAAATCATGAGCAGCGATATCGTGGACGATGCTGTAGACGATAACGATGCTATGATGCTATAGACGATGACGCTGTGAACAATAATACCAGGGACCTCACGGAAATGGGGCCGGAGGGCTTGGACTGCCCAGATGGCTCGGAGGACTTTCTTGTGGCGCCCCGCGACATCTGTGACCTTTGCCAGGGGAACAGTGCCGCCCCTGTTCTGGAGCTTCCACCGCATAGGCTCGTCAGGTGCCAGCGGTGCGGGTTGATCTATGTTATCCCGCGCCCGCCCCTTGACGACATAATAAAGATCTACGACGAGGCCTACTTTACAGGGCAAGGCCCCGCCGGCTACAAGCCGGATGAGAATTACCTGGGCGACGACTCCAGGCTCGACCTTTTCATCGAGCGAATGCTCTCAATAGAACACTACCGGAAGCCTCCTGGTTCTATGGTCGACGTTGGATGCGCGAGCGGTTTCTCACTCCGTGCGGCACGGGAGCGTGGCTGGGACTGCCTTGGTGTGGATGTATCAGACTTTGCGGTCAACTTCGCAAGGGAGCAGTATAACCTCAACGTAATCAGAGGAACCCTCCGCGACGCGACCCTGCCCGATGAAAGCATGGACGCCGTGACGATGTGGGACCTGATAGAGCATGTCCCCAGCCCCCTCCAGAAGTGCCTAGAGGCGAGCCGCATATTGAAACCCGGGGGAGCCCTGGGGCTCGCCACCCCTGACGCGGACGCCCCCGACCCCGATCCAGAGAACCGGGATCCTGCCAAAACGGCCTTCTGGCAGGCGGATCCCGGTGAACACCTTCAATACTTCTCCCCGGCCACGATCTGCCGGCTCCTCCATGAAACAGGGTTTCACGTGGTGAGCCTCACTTCATTCGGCATCGGGGATCGCCGCCTGGGGTCAATGGAGGTGTATGCAATAAAGACGCGCCGGATTCCAACCCCGGTCCAGCGCGCCGAATCCTAAATTTCGACTCCATTCTAACCCCGATCCATGTCAAGCCTCTTGTTTAGGCCTGCGTGATCGTTGATGGGAAAGATCGAGCTCACCCGCGGGATCCTCGCGGCCTCCGAGGAAGCCGGGGCGACACGCCTCGCGTCACCCGCCCCAGGTGCCCTCGATACCAGCTCCCCGGCCAGGAAGGCCAGCCTGATCCCCTCCAGCGCCCAGCCCTGGTTGATTTTTTCCCTGATTTTCAAGAGAATCTCTATATCTCTCTGAGAGAACATCCTATGGTTGCCTCTGGAACGTGCAGGTGAAATCAGGCCGTAGGATTCGTAATAGCGAATCTGCCTCGCGGATAATGCGGTGAGTTTTTGCACTACGCCTATGGGGTAGACTGCTTCAGATAATGCGATCATGACCTCCCGCCTCCTGAGCTTGTTGATTCTGGCAGCCTTGCCCGCCTGACACTATCTTCCCACACCCGGGCCTAGATGTCAAACTCTATGTTAGGTTTATGTTATATAACATTACAAAAGCATGACGGTTTAATTGACTCCCTCATCACACCGGCGTTAGAATCTACCCAATAAGATTCCTCATAAAACAAATCCATAAATCAATCCACCAATTCACAAATTCATGAAAGGGGTGTCCCGTATGATCTTCAGTAGAGCCCTCCTCCAGATGTATGAGACAGCCTGCCGGATGCTACATCAACGCCGCGTATGGCTGTTCAGCATTGCCGGCTTCCTGCTCCTCCTGCTTGCAGCGACCACCCTCACCCTGGCAGGATCAGGGGACCCGACAGGCGCCACCACCGGCACCGTGGCCGATGTCGCCGCGACCCAGCCAGGTGCCCCCACCTTTATCGAACTGGCAAACCAGGTCGGGCACGACAAGATCGGCCTGAACTTCATCTGGACCCTGCTCGCAGGCTTCCTGGTTTTCTTTATGCAAGCTGGCTTTGCCCTCGTAGAGACCGGATTCACCAGAGCTAAAAACGCGGCCCATACCATGGCCATGAACCTGATGGTGTTCTTGGTGGGCGCTGTAGGCTACTACCTCATGGGATTCGCCCTCCAGTTCGGCGGCGTGATGTCGGTCGCAAACCTCGGCGGCGTCTCCGCCCTGGACCGCGAATTCACCCTGGGCGGCCTGGGTCTCTTCGGCCTCAAGGGATTTGCCCTCACAGGCGCCGCTTACGATGTAGGAGTCTTCGCATTATTCCTGTTCCAGATGGTATTCATGGATACCGCCGCGACGATCCCCACAGGCGCCATGGCGGAACGCGTCAAGTTCCTGGCTGTGGTGATATCGACGCTCTTCATCTCTATGTTCCTCTACCCGATCTTCGGCAACTGGGTGTGGGGAGGCGGCTGGCTCGCCCAGCTCGGCGCCAAATTCGGCCTCGGGCACGGAGCCGCGGACTTTGCAGGTTCCGCGGTGGTACATATGATGGGCGGCATGGCGGCCCTTGCAGGAGCGATCGTCCTCGGACCCCGGATCGGGAAATTCAAGAAAGACGGGACGCCCGTCGCGATACCCGGCCACAACATCCCCCTAGCCGTCCTGGGAACGATAATCCTGTTCTTCGGGTGGTTTGGATTCAACCCGGGCAGCACCCTCTCAGGCGGCGATCTGAGAATATCCATCGTAGCTGTCAACACCATGATGGCCGGGGCTGTAGGCGGCCTCACCGCAATGCTGTATATGTGGTTCAAATACGGGAAACCCGACCCATCGATGACCTGTAATGGGGCCCTTGCGGGGCTCGTGGCGATCACCGCACCGTGTGCCTTCGTAAACGGGGTTTCCGCCCTCATCATAGGTGCCATCGCGGGCATCCTGGTCTGTGCCGGCGTAGAATTCATCGAGAGGAAGCTCCATATTGACGATCCCGTGGGCGCCATCGCCGTGCACGGTCTCAACGGGCTATGGGGCGTGATAAGCCTCGGGCTCTTCGCCGACGGCACTTACGGTGCCGGCTGGAACGGCATCGGGGCCCAGGTCTACCAGGGCGTTGCGGGGCGCGGCATCGCCG
The DNA here is from genome assembly GCA_013178125.1 of Bacillota bacterium. NCBI lineage: Bacteria > Bacillati > Bacillota > Bacillota bacterium. Next base: position 156,642 of record JABLXJ010000005.1, read on the forward strand.
GCCTCTTTTACGGGGACCCCGGGCAGCTCGTCGCCCAGCTCATAACGGGCGGCGCGGCGATCCTCTGGGGATTTGGGGCATCCTATGCCTTCTTCAAGGTGCTTGACTGGGCCATCGGCATCCGCACAAGCGCCGCCGATGAGGTGATAGGCCTGGACCTCCCGGAGATGGGCGTGCTGGCATACCCGGACTTCCTGGTATCATCACAACAGTCCGATCCTTATGAAGGCGGCGGTCCTGCCGGCACGGGCGCGCCCGCTCCTATCCCGCAGCAGGTGACCGCCTGGATATCCGGTCAGCAGGTCTCCACCGTCACAGCCGAGGCGACCGGCAAAACAGGGGGTTGAAAGGGGTCGATCAGCTATGAAAAAGATTGAAGCGATAATAAGGCCATCGAAGCTAGAAGAGGTGATTGAGGCCCTCGAGAGGGCCGGGATCGTAGGCATGACCGTCACTGATGTGCGTGGATGCGGCAAGCAAAAGGGCTATGTCGAGGTCTACCGTGGGATCCCGCGCAAGATCAACCTCCTGCCCAAGGTCAAGATCGAAATGGCCGTCGCCGACGGCATGGTGGAGAAGGTGATCGAGGCAGTCGTCAAGGCGTCGTATACCGGGAACGTGGGGGATGGCAAGGTGTTCGTCTACTCCCTCGAGGAATGCGTGAGGGTTCGCACGGGCGAGCGCGGCGAGGACGCTATATGAGCTATATGAATTCAAATCAATTCACCTCAATTCGTTGGGTTAATTCAAATCCCTCACCTCCGCCCCGCAATCCCGGCCAGGCGGGCAAGCCCCGTGCTGCTCGCCCGGCCGGTTCAACGGAAACCGGCCGATCCCAATCCCAACTGAACCGGCCGGCGGCCCTGGCTGCATGATTCCTTTCGTGCAGTCCAGGAAATTCATCGTATCAACTAGGCCGAGAGCCCTAAACATGAGGAAGACGGGCACCAGGATGGTGACAGACGGAGATATCCTTTACGGATTCCAGAACCACGTCAGCCAGCGGCTCGAGGGCCTCCCGGGTCCCGGCGCCCGTCAGAACCCCGACCCTGCAGGCCACGCTTGCGTTGTGGCCCGTCCGCATATCCGTTATGGTATCGCCGACATATACTGCCTCCCTGCAGCTCACCCCGAGTTCCTTACACACCCGGAATATGGCATCCGGGTGGGGCTTGCCCCGCTCGACATCGTCCACACCAACAATTATATTTATGACATCCTCTAAACCGGCTGTCCTCAGGGTCGCCTCGGCCCGAGCGTGCGTATCGGTTGTCGCCACAGCCGTGGCCACGCCGACGGCTATGAGATCCCTTAGAATATCATAGGCGCCCTCTACCGGAATGCTGATAGCCTCGAGGCTGAGGCTGCGCTCAGCCTCGCTATACGCATTTTCCGCAATTATAAGGGCATCATCCCACCTGAAACCATGCTGGTAGAGGGTCGTAGCGGTCATGACAACCTCATCGCGGCATGATGCCAGGACAAGCGGGCCCCGCCGGTCTATGGCCCCATCATCGCCGATGCCCAGCGTTGCCCTGTAGCTCGCGATGATCTCAGCGATGGCCCCCTCGATGCCCTCGATATCCCCGACCTCCAGCCCCCGGCCTCCTTCTTGAGCCCGATCCTTCACCTGATACTGCCTCCGGCACTGCCTCTGATGCTGTTTCTGATACTGCTCCTGATACTGCTCCTCCAGTTGTTCCTTCAATATCCTCGTCCTGAGCCCTGCCAGCTCTTCCCAGAGCCTGTAACCATCCAGTAGGGTCCCATCCTTGTCGAATATAACCGCAGAACAGGCCACCACCCTGGAGCCAAACCTGACCTCCACAGGCACCTCGATCCGTCCTCCCCCAAACGCCTTCTCTCTGTTTCTTCGCTCTTTGTCTCTCGTCTCTTGTCTCTTTAATCTCTTTTTTGTCTCTTTGCCCCTTTGTTTCTTTCTTTCCTTAATTTCTTTGTTGACCCGACCCACCTGTTCCTCAGCTGGCCCGCCCGTACGGCCAGCCCGCTTATTCCTATTCCTGCTCGCTTATTCCGTATGGCCACAACCCGATCAATTTTATTCCATATTATCATATCGAGCCTGAATGATCTAGAGGGCGGCGCGCCCTTTATTCCGTCCGATGGGCACTGCCGGAGGGGCGGGTAGCAAGCGGAAGAAATCCCATTTGCCCGTTTGCAGCGCGGTAGCGCAATGAATCCACAGTATGATATAATTTCGATAGAAAACGCAAAAAGGGGCGAGGACCTGCTATGGCAGCCAGGGTGCTCATAGTCGATGACGAGCCCTCGATAGTCGAGCTTGTGAAGTTCAACCTCGAAAAAGAGGGATTTACATGCACGGGCACGTATGACGGCGAGAGCGCGCTCGAGGCCGTCCGCCGCGATAAGCCCGATCTCGTCATACTGGATGTAATGCTCCCGAAAAAGGACGGCTTCGAGATATGCAAGATACTCCGGCAGGAGACCAAGATACCCATAATAATGCTTACGGCCAAGGATACCGAGGTGGACAAGATACTCGGGCTCGAGCTGGGGGCTGATGACTATATAACGAAGCCCTTCAGCCCACGGGAGCTAGTTGCAAGGGTGAGGGCGATCCTGAGACGCCTCGGAAAGGGAACCGGTGATAGTGGTTACGGCGGCTACCTCCAGGTGGGCGACCTCGTCCTGGATGAAGCGCGCCACGAGGCCTCCGTAGGCGGCCGGAAGCTGGATCTCACTCCCAAGGAGTTCGAGCTCCTCAGGCTGCTCATGAGCAACCGTGGTCGCGTTATGACCCGCGATTTTCTCCTGGAAACCCTCTGGGGTTATGAATACTATGGTGATACGCGCACGGTCGACGTCCATATCAGGCGCCTCCGGCAGAAGCTGGGTGATGACCCTGCCACGCCCAGGTATATCGAAACAGTCCACGGCGTCGGCTACAAAATCAAGGAGGCAACCTGATGATGATAAGGAACTGGAGCATCCTCGCAAGGCTCACCCTCGCATTCTTTCTTCTGATCCTGCTCGCCACGATCCTGACGACGGTGAACTTGAATGGTGCGATTGGGCAATACTATCTCGATAAGATGGACTCATCTCTTTCATCCAGCACGGCGCTCATCGCCGACATGCTCCAGGCTTACACCCTTTCAGAGTCAAACCGCGCCGTGCTCCAGCCCCTGGCGCAGGACCTCGCGCGCAAATCTCAGGCCCGAGTCACGATAATCGGCAAGGATGGGATTGTCCTCGCCGATTCGCAGGAAAACCCCATGAGAATGGATAATCACAGGTATAAGCCCGAGATCCAGAGCGCCTTCTCCGGGAAGATCGGCAGGGAAATGCGCCATGATTCTGCAGGCGGAGCCGCCATAAAATATGTGGCCCTCCCCATCATGAAGGATGGGCAACTGGCGGGCGCGGTCAGGCTATCCATGCCTCTCACGGAGATTCATAGGGTTATCGCGGGCATCCGGGGCATGCTCATCAGGATGTCTCTGATATCGATCCTTCTCTCGCTTGCGCTCGCCTACCTCATCGCGCGAACCTTCACCGACCCCCTCCGGGAGATGCTGGAAGCGGCACTCGCGGTCGCCAACGGCGATTTCGGGCGAAGGCTTCACGTCACCTACGGTGGGGAACTGGGCAGGCTCGCCTCAGCGCTGAACGAGATGTCCCGGCGGCTCAAAGAGACTATACGCAGCATGGCCGATGATAAGAACAAGGTCCAGGCGATCCTCGCCAGCATGGTGGATGGGGTGATCGCCGTCGATAACGAGAGCCGGGTCATGCTCTTGAACCCCGCGGCCTGCAGGCTGTTTGGGGTGAGCGAGGAGGCGGCGCTGGGCCGGAAGATACTCGAGGTCATACGCAACTCCGAGCTCGCGGACGCCTTTACGGCTTCAACCCGGCAACAAGATGCCGGGGATGAAGTCAGCGTAAAAGAGTTCCGGGTCTTTTCCCCCGAGGAGATGACGCTCCGAGTTCACGTTACCGGAATCAGGGGCGAAAACGGGAGCGCCCTGCCCGTAGGCGCAGTGGCCGTGATTCAGGATGTAACCGAGCTCAGGCGGCTCGAGCAGGTCCGGACGGAGTTTGTCGGGAATGTATCCCACGAGCTCAGAACCCCCCTGACCTCCATAAAGGGATTCGTCGAGACCCTCCTGGATGGCGCCGTGGAGGAACCCCAGATGGGAAGGAAATTCCTGAAGATAATCCAAAAGGAAGCCAATCGCCTCGAAGCGCTGATAAGCGACCTGCTCGACCTTTCGAGGATCGAATCGAAAAATTTCGAGCTGCGGAAACGCCCTGCACGACTCCGGAAGATCGCCGAAAACGCCATAGCCACACTCGAGTTCAAGGCTAAGGAGAAGAATCTTCAGGTAGAGGTGTTGATTCCGCAGAATATGGGGAGTGTGCCCGTGGATAGGGACCTCCTTCTCCAGGTCTTCGTAAATCTCGTTGATAATTCGATTAAATATACCCCTGAAAACGGAATTATAACGATAAGTGCGGTGGAGGACTCCGACTGGGTCACCGTGAGCGTCAGCGATACGGGCATCGGCATCCCAAGGCAGCACCTGTCGAGACTCTTCGAGAGGTTCTACCGGGTCGACAAGGCCAGGTCGAGGGATGTGGGCGGGACGGGGCTCGGTCTGGCCATCGTGAAGCACATCGTCGAACGCCACGGCGGCAGGGTAAGCGTCGAGAGCGAGGTCGGCAGGGGCACGAGCGTGAGCTTTACGCTCCCCAGGCGGAATCAACCCCCCTCCTTAACATGATGTTAACATTCCGGAAACGTGGGGTTTACCGCCATTTTGTAGAATTTAATTTGTCCCCGTTTGATAAGCTGGGAGGAAAGTGCGATGGACCCAAGGCTCGCTTATAAAATCGTTACCCGTGACCTCTCGGTCTACTATGGCGACGCGCCAGCCTTGAAGGATGTGAACCTATCGATACCCGTGAAAAGCGTCACCGCCTTGATCGGGCCGTCGGGTTGCGGGAAATCAACCTTCTTGAGAACCCTGAACCGGATGAACGACCTCGTCGATAATGCTAGGATCCACGGCGAGGTTCTCCTGGATAACCAGAACATCTACAACCCTGAAACGGACATTATCAGCCTGAGGAAGCGCCTGGGCATGGTTTTCCAGAAGCCAAACCCGTTCCCGATGACGATCTTCGACAATATCGCCTACGGGCCGAGGGTGCACGGCCTGAGGGACCGGCAGAGGCTAGCTGAGATCGTCGAAAAAAGTCTTATAGCGGCGGCCCTCTGGGACGAGGTCAAAGACCGGCTCAGAGATTCCGCCTTGAGCCTTTCAGGCGGCCAGCAGCAGAGGCTTTGTATCGCACGGCTCCTCGCAGTCGAGCCTGAGGTGCTTCTGATGGATGAGCCATGCTCGGCGCTGGACCCCATATCCACCTCGAGGATCGAGGACCTGATCCAGGAGTTGAAGCGGGAGTATACGATCGTGATCGTGACCCATAATATGCAGCAGGCCGGCAGGGTTTCGGATTATACAGGATTCTTCCTCACAGGCGAACTGGTGGAATTTGGACGCACCAGCGCGCTTTTTGAAAACCCGGCCGACCGCCGCACAGAGGATTACATAACGGGCAGGTTTGGTTGATCGGCCTGCCGCCCCCGTTAGACCGGCTGATAGGCCTGCAACCCGGTGGGGTTGTGAAGCAACTGGGGGTCTTGAAGTAAGCGGGAGCGTATGATATATTGGATTCATAGACCCGCCCTTTCGTCTCGACGCATAGCCTGACGAAGGGGTTTTTTGTCGAGCCGGTCTTTGCCGACCTTTCTTTCACATTATCTATCTTCTTCAGAAGGGAGCCAGGTGCATGGCAGATAAAAAAACGGATAAGGCAGGTAAACAGGAAGGGTTCGTCGAGCATATAACCCCGAGATCCGTGGACTTCTCACAATGGTATACCGATGTCGTCCTCAAGGCAGAGCTTGCTGACTACGCCCCTGTCAGGGGGTGCATGGTCATTCGACCGTACGGTTACGCAATTTGGGAAAATATGCAGGCCGGCCTGGATCGCCGGATTAAGGAAACCGGTCATAAAAATGCCTACTTCCCCCTCTTCGTCCCCGAGAGCCTCCTCCGGAAGGAGACCCAGCATGTAGAGGGTTTCGCTCCAGAGGTTGCGTGGGTCACCCATGGAGGGAGCGAGGAGCTGGCCGAGCGCCTCATCGTGCGACCGACTTCCGAGACGATCATCTGCAGCATGTATGCGAAGTGGATAAAATCCTGGCGCGACCTTCCCGTGCTCATCAACCAGTGGGCAAATGTCGTCAGGTGGGAGAAGACCACCAGGCCATTCCTGCGGACCGCTGAATTCCTGTGGCAGGAAGGCCATACAGCTCACCGCACCCTCGAGGAGGCCACCGAGGAGACCCTCAAGATGCTCAACGTCTACATCGATTTTGTTGAAAACGACCTCGCCATACCGGTCGTAGCCGGCAGGAAAACCGAGAGCGAGAAATTTGCAGGGGCCGTCGACACTTACTCCTTAGAAGCCCTCATGGCCGATGGGAGGGCTCTCCAGGCCGGGACTTCACACAATCTGGGACAGAATTTCGCGAAGGTGTTCGACATTACGTTCCTCGACGAAGACAACCAGCTCAAACACGTCTGGCAGACCTCCTGGGGCGTGAGCACAAGGCTGATAGGCGCGATAATCATGGTCCATGGGGACGAGAGGGGATTGGCCTTGCCCCCAGCCATAGCCCCTGTGCAGGCGATCATAGTGCCGATAATGACACCCGGTCACAGAGATGAGGTCCTGGCGAAGGCCCGGGAGCTCAAGGAGGGGTTCAAGCGTGACTATCGCATCGACATCGACGCGCGTGAGGAATATTCTCCCGGTTGGAAGTTCAATGAATGGGAGCTCCGTGGCGTCCCGGTAAGGCTTGAGGTTGGCCCGCGGGATATCAAGGCAGGCCAGGTCGTGCTGGTCCGCAGGGATACGGGCGAAAAGCTGACTGTCAGGGAGGAGGCCCTCGCGGCCACCTTGAAGGATGTCCTCAACCAGGTTCACCGGGGTCTCTATAACCGAGCCAGGAAATTCATGGATGACAACACACACGAGGTTAGCAGCTACCAGGAGCTGAAGGAGCTCATGGAAACCCGGCGAGGCTTCGCCATCGGTCCCTGGTGCGGGGATGCGGCATGCGAGGCCTCAGTGAAGGCAGAGACGGGCGCCACCATCAGGTGCATCCCGCTCGAGCAGCCCAGGAAGCTTACTAAGGAAGACAGGTGCATATTCTGCAACGGTCCTGCGGAGACGCTGGTTTACTTCGCCAAGGCCTATTGAGCTAGAGTCTGCTGGGCCAGGGCCTGGCTGGCCTGCCAGGTCCTGTTGACATGCAGGGCCAAATTCTACTAACGGAGCTTGCTAGCAGCGCAGCCGGGGGTCCGGGCCCCGGAGCTCCTCGCTAGAGGTCGCGATTCGCGAGTCTCTTGATCGCGATTTTCCTAATGATATCAAGGGTTTCGAGGATGTTTTCCCGGGAAATATGCCTGTGCGTAACCATCCGCACATGGTATGGAGGTCTGCCCGAGGCCCTCACACCGTGCCTGGCGAGCTCGCGGATGAAGCCATCCGTATCGAAGCCAAGGTCTGAAACGTCGACATACACCATATTGGTCTGGACGCTCTCCAGGTCCACCCGCAGGCCATCTATGGTGGAAAGGCCCTCGGCGAGGAGCCGCGCGTTTTCATGATCTACACGCAATCTATCTACCATCTTCTCGAGCGCAACGATGCCGGCCGCGGCGATGACGCCAGCCTGCCTCATCCCGCCGCCGAGCATCTTTCTATTTTTGCGAGCCCGTGCAATGAACTCACGGGAGCCGCAGATGAGCGAGCCGACAGGGGCGCTCAGGCCCTTGGAAAGGCAGAACATAACCGAGTCGAACGGCCCTGCTATCTCCCGGGGGTCCACCGAAAGGGCTATAGCCGCGTTGAAAATCCTGGCCCCATCCAGGTGCGTGGCGAGGCTGTGGTCCCTGGCGATCCGGCAGATCTCCTCCATCACGGGAACAGGGGTCACGGTGCCGCCTCCCCGGTTGTGGGTGTTTTCCATGCAGATCAGCCTGGTCCTGGGGTAATGAATGTTGGGCTCGCGAATGGCCCGCATGACATCATCAGGGTCCATGATGCCCCTGCGCCCGGGCACAAGGCGGGGAGTGACGCCGGCGATGGCGGAGACGCCCCCGACTTCATAATAGTAGGTATGGGATTCAGCCTCTAGGATGGCCTCATCCCCGCGGTCGCAGTGGGTCATGACGGCGACGAGATTTCCCATCGTCCCGCTCGCTACAAAAAGCGCCGCCTCCTTGCCCATCCTGGCTGCGGCCATTTCTTCGAGCCGATTTACGGTCGGGTCCTCCCCCGCAACATCATCGCCGCAGATTGCGTTCTTCATGGCCTCCCGCATCTCGTCTGTCGGCAGGGTCACGGTATCGCTGAACAAGTTGATCTCTTTTTGACTTGGCTGCATTTACAATAGACTCCTCCTCGCGAAGGGTGATGAAGATGATAGAGGTGATAGGGGGCATATATGGTGACCATGACCATATATGGCGGCCTGGCTGAAGACCTGGATCCGAAGACGCGGGCTTAGATATCGAGCGGCAAGCCCTGTAGTTCGCCAGCACCGTCATCCACCTTTGCCCTGCCCTTCCTTGCCCTGGCACCCGCACCCCCGGACGGCGCGAGCACGCTCCTGACTATTTTAGTCACATCCCTATGCACCTCGGCCAGCGGCCTGTTGCCATCCACTATCTCTATTCTCTCGCCCGCCTTCCTCAGGTCCCCGATTATATTCAGGTAATTCTCCCTGACCCGCTCGAGCTTAGGCGTCTCTTCATAGAGCTCCACATGCCACCTGTCCCGGTTCCGCCTTTTCTCGGCCACGAGCGGTGGCACATCAAGCATGATGGTGAGGTCAGGCCTCCGGCATTCCCTGTTGATTTCCTCGAGCCACGCGAGGTGGACATTCAAAGACTGATAGGCGTATGACGACAGGTAATACCGGTCGCATATGACCACGATCCCGCTCTCGAGCTTCGGCAGGATGTCCACCTCCAGGTGGTCTATGCGGTCTGCGGCGAAGAGAAGGGCGAGGCTCCGGGGATCGATGCTTTCGAGCCGGCCATCGCGCGTGGGGACCCCGACTCGTTTCGCGAGGATGGTTCTTATCAGGCCCCCGACAGGCCCGTCAGTTGGCTCCTTCGTCAGGTGAACAGGGAGCTGCAGTTTGGACGATACATATTCCTTCAATCTATGCGCCTGGGTAGTTACCCCGGACCCGTCTATCCCTTCGAAGACTATCAGCTTTCCCTTTTGCATCCTGTAATTCCCCCATATCCCCGTCTATGCCCCGCAATATCCGCTCTGTAGCAGCTGGCAACATGCAGGTCTAGAATGTATATGTTTTACGTTTTGCAACATACATGTCTCGCAACATACATACTGCTGCTATATATTCTCTGTATATCCCCTGGAATCCCGAGCAGCAACCGCCAGCATCCGGTCGCACAGGTTCAATCGCGCGGCTCGTGCAGTGGGGACCCGCTTTCATCCTTCGGGCCCTTCTGCTTCGCCACCTTTAAGCGATTAAGGGCACGCTCGAGCGCGGCACGCGTGGCGATGTAGTCCATATGCTCGGTGCTCTTCGATAGAAGCTCCTCCGCGCGGCGCTTGGCCTCGAGGGCTCTCTCGACGTCGATCTCCTCTGCCATCTCTACGGCCTCGGCCAGCACTACAACCTTACCGGGCGTGACCTCCATATAACCCTCGCTGACGGCGAAATCTATCGTGCCGCGCCCATTCTTAACCGTGAGGACCCCCGTGCGAAGCATGGTTATCAAGGGCACATGGCCCGGCAGCACCCCGAGGTAGCCATCGTAGGCCGGCGCTATGATGCTCTCCACGTCCTCATCGAATTCAATCTTGGTCGGCGTGGCCACTACCAACCGCATCCTCCGCCTCGTCTCTGCGCCCCCCACACCTGCCATAGCATCGCATCACCCGGCCTTTACCTCTGCCTTTACCCCTGCCGCGTGCGTAAGCCTCTCTGCCTTTTCCACGGCCTCGTCGATCGTGCCCACCATATAAAATGCCTGCTCAGGAAGGCCATCATGCTTGCCCTCCACTATCTCCCTGAACCCCCGTATCGTCTCCTTCAGCGGGACGAAGCGGCCCGGGGTTCCCGTAAAGGCTTCCGAGACAAAGAACGGCTGCGAGAGGAACTTCTGGATCCTGCGCGCCCTCGCCACTATGAGCTTGTCTTCGGGTGAAAGCTCATCCACCCCAAGGATAGCGATAATATCCTGGAGGTCCTTATACCTCTGCAATACCTCTTGAACTCTCCGCGCTACGCTGTAATGTTCCTCGCCGATAATCCCCGGGTCCAGGAACCTCGACGTGGATGCAAGAGGGTCCACGGCCGGGTAAATACCGAGCTCAGCGATGCTCCTGTCCAGGTTGGTGGTGGCATCAAGGTGAGTGAAGGCCGTGGCTGGAGCGGGGTCAGTATAATCATCCGCCGGCACGTAAACAGCCTGAATGGATGTGATGGAGCCACGCCGCGTAGAGGTTATGCGCTCCTGGAGTGCGCCCAAGTCGCTCGCCAGCGTCGGCTGGTAGCCGACGGCCGATGGCATCCTGCCAAGAAGTGCAGATACCTCCGCACCCGCCTGGATGAACCTGAAGATGTTATCAATGAAGAAGAGCACATCCTGTCCCTCGACATCACGAAAGTATTCCGCCATCGTGAGGCCCGTGAAAGCCGCCCGGAGCCTCGCCCCCGGTGGCTCATTCATCTGGCCGAAGACCAGCGCAGCCTTACTCATGACACCGGACCGCTGCATCGAGAGCCACAGCTCGTTACCTTCGCGGGTCCTCTCACCAACCCCCGCAAACACGGAATAGCCGCCGTGCTCCTCCGCTACATTGCGGATCAACTCCATGATAAGAACGGTCTTGCCAACCCCTGCGCCACCGAAGAGCCCTATCTTGCCGCCGCGCGGGTAGGGAGCCAGCAGGTCGATGGCCTTAATGCCGGTCACGAGTATGGTATTTGTCGTCTCCTGGTCCTCGAACGACGGGGCCTTCCGGTGGATGGATGCGAACCCCTCCGTCTTAACGGGGCCAAGATTGTCGATGGGTTTCCCGAGCACATCAAAGACCCTGCCCAGGACCCCAGGGCCTACCGGGATGCTGATCGGCCCCCCCGTCGTCCTGGCTGGCGCGTTGCGACGCAGTCCCTCAGTCGCCGATAGGGCAATACACCTCACCCTGCCTCCAGGCAGGTGGCTCGCCACCTCGGCCACGATCTTCCGCGCCCCCGCCGCATCTAGCTCTCCATCCTCTCCTGTCTGTCCCACCCTCTCCGCTTTCTCACCCTTCTCGGCCCCCCCACCGCATCTACCGGCCGCGCCCTCCTCGCCAAGCCCGCCATCCCCGGATGGGCATATGATCTCGACCGCGGCGTTTACCGGAGGAAGGTCTCCCTCAGGAAACTGTATATCAAGAACGGGCCCGGCTATCTTGACGACCCGTCCCCAACGTTCGCGACCGGGATCCATCCCGACTATTCCTCCGTCTAAGCCATTATTCATCTTGACGGTCCTCATGCTTACTCCACTTATTCCACTTATTGCGCTTCCCGCCCCGTTGCTAATTTGTCCCGCCATTCGCCACCACCTCCGCTCCTCCGATGATATCCGCGATCTCCCGCGTTATCGTGGCCTGCCGCGACCTATTATACCGAGCGACAAGGCGCTCTATCATCTCGGCAGCATTGTCCGTGGCAGCCGACATCGCCGTCATGCGAGCCCCGCGCTTACTGGCCTCCGTCTCCTGCAACGCCCGGAAGATCTCTACCTCAATATACCGCGAGACGAGGTGTTCAAGGACTATCCCGGGAGAGGGGTTGAAAATAAAAACATCAGGATGAGGTCGTGGTGCCCTGGTTCCATCCTCCACAACGGGAACCACCGGTATAAGCCTGAATACCTTGGGCCGGTGCGTCATGGTCGAGTAGAACCTCGAGTATATAATATACACATGGTCCACTGTCCTGGCCTCATAAAGCTCCAGGACCTTCGAGGCTATCTCCCTCGCCCACCCAAAGGTGGGGCGCTGGGATAGCCTGATATAGGACGCGGCTATGTTGAAACCATTCCGGGTAAAAAACTCCAGTCCCTTCCTCCCAACAACGATCATGACAGCCTTCCCCTTGCCGCCCAATGCTTCAACCTGGGCCAGCGTGGTGTCGAATATATCATGATTAAACCGGCCGCACAAGCCCCGGTCTGAGGTCATCACTATGAAGCCAATCTTGTTAGCGGGGCGTGCGGCCATCAGCGGGTGAAGGGGCTCCTGCGTCCACTGCGCAATATCCAGGAGGACCTCGCTGATTTTCCGGGCGAACGGCCTCGCGGCCTCGGCCTCATCCTGGGCCTTCTTGAGCTTGGCGGCAGCAACGAGCTTCATGGCCCGGGTGATATGCTGAATCTCCCGCACAGCCCTTATGTGTCGCCTTATCTCTCTGAGCTGCTCCATGGTTGCTCACCCACTAGGAAATCCCTCTTGAACTGTTCAAGGGCAGCCATGAGGCTTCCCCTATAATCATCCGGGAGCGTCCCCGCCTCGCGGATCTTGCGCAGGACCGCAGGGAAATGCTCCCTCATGAACGAGATGAACTCCCTCTCGAACCAGGCGATCCCATCCACCGGCACATCATCCAGGCCGTGATTTGCAATGGCGTGGAGCAGGACCACCTGATCTTCCACCCTCATTGGCGAGTGCTGTTTCTGCTTCAGGAGCGCAACAATCCGCTCGCCCTGGGCAAGCTGCGCCCTGGCCGTGCTGTCGAGCTCGGCTCCAAACTGGGCAAACGCCGCCAATTCCCTGTACTGGGCAAGCTCGAGCCTGAGCCTCGTGCCGACCTCCTTCATGGCGGGTATCTGGGCATCCCCGCCGACCCTGGAGACGGACAGCCCGGGGTTTACAGCAGGCCGCACACCCGCAAAGAAGAGATCGCTCTCGAGGAATATCTGCCCATCCGTTATCGAGATGATGTTCGTCGGTATATATGCTGAGACGTCCCCGGCGAGGGTCTCCACTATGGGGAGGGCGGTCATCGAGCCACCCCCCGACCTCTCCGCCAGTTTTGCCGCGCGCTCGAGGAGGCGCCCATGAAGGTAGAAAATATCCCCGGGATATGCCTCCCTGCCGGGTGGCCGCCGCAGGAGGAGAGACATCTCCCGGTAGGCCACGGCATGCTTCGAGAGATCATCGTAGACGACCAAAACATCCTCGCCGGAATACATGAATTCCTCGGCCATGGCACACCCCGCATAGGGGGCTACGTACTGCAATGGCGTAGGATCACTCGACGTCGCAACGACCACGATTGTATAGGGCATGGCCCCGTGCTGTTCCAGCGTATTCACGACCTGTGCCACTGTCGAGGCCTTCTGGCCTATGGCAATATATATGCATATAACGCCGCTATCTTTTTGGTTTAGAATGGTATCCACCGCTATAGTGGTCTTCCCGGTCTGCCTGTCGCCGATGATCAATTCGCGCTGTCCCCGGCCGATCGGGACGAGGGCGTCGATCACCTTCAGGCCTGTATAGAGAGGCCTCCGCACCGGCTCCCTGTCGGCCACTCCGGGTGCGGGTGATTCGACCGGCCGACTCCTGGTCGCGAGGACGGGCCCCCTGCCATCCAGGGGCCGCCCGAGGGCATCAACAACCCTGCCGAGAAGCTCGCGCCCGACGGGCACCTCGACGACCCTTCCCAAGGCCCTGACGGTATCGCCTTCACCCACCATCTCGCCGGGTCCGAGCAGGATGCACCCGATAGAATCTTCATCCAGGTCGAGGGCGATGCCGGGCACCCCGCTCTCGAACTCCACGAGCTCGCCGGACATTGTATCCTCCAGATCCGTCACCCTGGCGACGCCATCGCCTACCGAGATGACTTCTCCGACGCTGTCAAGCCCCACATCCGGCTGGTAATCCTCCAGGGCCGCCCTCATTACGTTCATCATCTCTGATGGCGAGAGCTCGCGGCCAGCCATCGCCATCTCCATCCTCCTGGCAAGGGTGGACTGGAGAGCGGCAAACCGGCGCCTGATGCTCCCGTCGACAATCCTGTTTCCTGCATGTATTATCATGCCGCCAATGATCCCGGGGTCCACCTTGAACGAAACGTTGAGGGACGGACTCCGGGCCGTGGATCTCAATTTATTGATTATATCCTGCCGGAGCCCTGGGCCAGGAGGCACAGCAAGGGTCACCGTGACTCGCCTGGGCCGGGCCTGGCGCTTGAAAGCCTCTTCAAATAGTTTTGTTTTCTCGATCACAGTAAATCACCTGTTGATCATGGTAAATCGCCTGATCGCGCAAATCGCCTGATCACTCATTATAGCCAGATTATAGGGAATCACCAATCCTAGAGAAAACAGGATCATTCAATAGATCCCTGATAATTTTCTCCTGAGAATCCCGGTCAACCGATACCGATGCAACCTTCGACGCCGCGAGGACCGAGAAGGCGATGAGCTGGTCACGGAGCTCTCCCCAGGCTCTAGCCTCCTTCATGCGAGCCTCTCTCTCCGCCTTTTCCACGATCCGCTTCGCCTCGCTGCGCGCACTCTCGATGATCTCATCCCGGGCATGCTCGCCTTCCCGGACCGCATTCTCGATGATATTTTGAACTTCCTTGCGCGCCTGGGCTATATGCATCTCATATTCCTCTTTGAGTCTCGCAGCTTCCTTGCGGGCCGCCTCGGCCTCGGCTATATTCCTGGATATAAGTTGTTCGCGCTCCTTGAGAAATCTTTTCATCGGCTTGTAAAGGAAGGCGCCGAGCAACGCCACGAGTAGAATGAAATTGATTATACTTGCAACGAAGGTCATGTCGATCTGAACCAAATCCCTCACCTCCGACCCGGGCAAACCCAACCCCGGACGAGCCCCGATGCCCACGTCCGCCCTGATAGGGGTACGTATAGGGCAGGGCGCTGACGGGGGTGCCATACTCCATTTAGAAATATAGAAATGCCCCTGCGACTATGGCATCATGGAGTTCTGCGCTAGGAAATCCTTAAATAACCCGGATAAATAATCATTCTTTATAGAAATGGATTCGCATAAAGAAGAATCAAGGCCACAACCAGCGCTATAATCGGTGTCGCCTCCACCAGGCCGATCCCTATCAACATCGTCGAAAAGATCGAGGCCTTGGCCTCGGGTTGCCTCGCGATCCCCTCAACCGCACGGCTCGCCACCTGGGCATCGCCCAGACCGGCTATTGCAGCAGCTACACAGACTATAACGCAGATGGCGGCTATAGATGCCAGTTTGATCAATACTACCTCTGCCAACTTAAGATTCCTCCTTCAACGCTCTAAAGCTCCCGCTTCCTCGTTATTGCCCCTCTTACTCCTCCGTCGCGACCGATACATATGCAACGGATAGCATCATGAATAGATACGCCTGCAGGACCCCCACAAACACGTGAAATGCCTGGGCCAGCGTGGGAACTGCATACGCAACTAAATTCCCGAGGATGATTACGAGCACGTCGCCTGCAAACATGTTTCCAAAAAGACGAAATGCAAGCGTCAGGGTGCGCGTAAATATCTCTATGAGATTCAAAGGGAGAAAGAGCGGGTTCGGCTTGATGAAACCTATCAAGTAATTTTTAAGGCCCTTGCTCCTGGCTCCCGCGTAGATGGTTAACCCCATGACCACCGCGGCCAGCGCCAGGGTGACATTCAGGTCGGCCGTCGGGGATTCAAACCCCGGGACCACACCAAGCAGGTTTGAAAAGAGTATAAACAAGAAAAGCGACGCGATGATGGGCGTACACGGGCGCGCAGCCGGAGAGATGTTGGCGCCGATCGTGCCATCTAACCATTCTATGGCAAATTCGATCACATTCTGAATTCCTCGGGGCACTAGCCTCATCTGGTGCGTCGCGAGCCAGGAGAGGACCACCAGCAGCGCGATGACGACCCACGTCATAATCACGGTATCGAGGTGAAGCGTGCTACCGGCGATATGAATTATGTGGTGAGCCCCTATGTGTTCCGTCCCGCTCATAAGATCCTGCCCCCTGCTCCTATTCCCGTATCCATCCCAGACCACGCGTCCGGCATCCCAGATGGCCTATTCCGGCCCACCCAGGCGACCATTATCCGGTGACTGCCCAATACCGTATCACTTGCTCATCAATTACCATTCTATAATTAATCCTGTATTAATCCTGGAAAGCCCGGAGAGCTCTTGCTCCCCGGAGGGTTTAGGGCCAACCTTCTATCGCATCGCTCTTTCTATCATATTGGTCCCCTGCGGGCGTTTTTGGCGCTAACTATGAGCATTATACTCCTCATAACGATAAAAGCAACGACCATCAACATGAATGCCACACCGCCGAGAACCATTACGCCCACGAAAAGCGCAATAAACGTCCCCAGAAGTCTCGCAGCCGCGCTCAGGCGAATTAAGGCGATGGCCTGCTCGCGCTCCTTCTTGAGGGCCTTCTGTGTCGTGAGCACCAGGATCCGGGAGTCGGCAATTCCAAGTAAAACCCCCGCCAGTATACCAAGGGCTGGCAAAATCATCCCTGCCCGCGCCCCCTGTCCTTTTTCTTCTCCTTCTTATCATCGAATTCGGACATTATGAACTTATAGGTACCCCAGAACCCGGAGAACGCGCCCAGAAGGAACCCTGCCAGGGAGAACCACGGGTGCGTGCCAGCGCGCTGGTCCAGAAGACGCCCCAGGTAGAAGCCTGCTATCATGGAGCCTGCTATGTTGAACCCGATGGTCCCGAAGAATTTCAGGGCCCTGATCAGCTCGGGGTCAAACCACCCGCTGCCATTCACCCACGACTCCCCCTGCCGGGGCGGAACCGCGGTTCTCCGCGGCCGCTAGTTATCAAGCTATAAAGGCCCGCTCAAGGACGTATTACCGCTACCGCCGGGCCATAGCCACGCCAGACTACCAAACTGCGTCGAGATGTCCATGCATGAAGGCTTCCCGGGGAACCCGCCGACAAAGTTAGTCTAGCATAAAAGGCCTCGCACGTCAACGCGCCCAAGCGCGGCGAGCGCGGCCACCCAAGCGACCCAAGCGCAGCAAGAAACGCGGCCGCCCGGCGTCCTGGCTGGCACAGCCGGTAGTTAGCGTATGCCTCTCAAGGAGCTCTCGTAAGGTTCGAAGAGGATATTATATAAATCCATAGCATGCCGGTCCGTCATGCCCGAGATATAATCAGCAATCACCCTATGGACATCCTGACCCCGCTCTATCCTTTCCTGCGTTATCCGGGGGAGCATACCCGGGTTTTCCAGAAAAACGTTGAACAGCTCCCTCACAATCATTCTCGCCTTATTGCTCATCCTGAGCGTTCTCGGATCATTATAAACCCTGTCTGAAAGGTATGTCTTCAAGGAGCCCAGCCACGGGTAGGTAGGCTCACTGAAGAACACCATGGGCTCGTCCGCGATTCGCACATCGTCAGGGTGCCTTATGCTGTGTCGCTCCAGGCGTCTCATAGTCTCCGCCGCCGCATCCCGGATAAGATAATCTATAAGGTTGCGGATCGCAAAACGACGCGCCGCATCCCTCTGGAGCTCGGGGGCGCCCTTCAGCCGCCCCCATATCGCCTCCTCACCGCCGCCAGGAGCGTTCCCCCCGCCACGGTCGCGGTAGCCCCTCCGGCCGGCTATCTCCCTCCAGAGCTCGATTTCGGAGCGCAGCTCCTCCTCGGTCACGAAGCCAATATAGAGGGCATCCTCCAGGTCGTGTGTGGAATATGCTATCATATCAGATACGCTCGAGATCTGGGCCTCGAAGCCGGGGTGTGGAAAGCTCGAGAATTCGGAAACGACTCGGGGAGCGTCAAAGAAGGTTTCATGCCTGGCTATCCCCTCCCGGGTTTCCCATGTAAGGTTGAGGCCAGGGCACTCTGGATAGCGCTCCTCCAGTTCATCAACTATCCTTAGCGCCTGCAGGTTGTGTTCGAACCCGCCGTGCTCTGCCATTAAGTCCGATAAAGCCTCCTCGCCTGCATGTCCAAAAGGCGGGTGGCCGACATCGTGTGCAAGCGATATAGCTACCACGAGGTCCTCGTTGGCACCGAGCATGCGAGCCAGCGTCCGTCCGATCTGAGCAACCTCGAGGGAATGCGTAAGCCTGGTCCTATAAAAGTCCCCTTCATGAAATACAAAAACCTGGGTTTTGTACTGTAATCTCCGGAACGCCGTTGAATGCAGGATCCTGTCAGTATCCCGCTGGAATGCGAGGCGCGGGTCGTCGCCATCCTGGGCGCACAAGCGCCCCCGCGTCGCTGCAGACCGTGCCGCATACGGAGGAAGCAGCTCCTCTCGCCTGGCCAGGTCCTCCTGGTATAGAATCCGGTAGCCGTAGCTGCCGTAGCTAGAATATTCCCGCTCCACAGCACATCACCAGCCTTGCGTATCTTGCAGATTGACGCTCAGACTCCATAAGCCTTATAAGTAGTTGTCTGCCGGTTCCCGGCCCCCGACACCGATTCTTACAATAGTCGGCCGGGGGTCATACTGGTCCACCGATACCAGGTCCCTCCTGAGTTCCAGGCCATTTCTGGATATAACCCTCCAGACCTTTACCACATAGCCCGGGGCGCCTTTCTTCTCAACCTTCTTCTCGCCGGGCTTCAACGTCCGGTCCTCCTTTTCGATGATCCCAGGCTCTATCCTGTCGATTATCTCTGTCTCAATGGAAACAATATCTAGATCATCTGTAGGCGTTCCAAATAGCCTCACTTTAAGCACGTTACCCTCAACGGCAGTTGTAACCAGGATGTGACTGCCCGTGGTGTTTTTGAACTTGAAATCAAGGTAATCGTAGGCCACGGTGGCATCGCGGCCGGGCGGGACGTAAGCCGGCGCCAATGAATGGTTGCTCCGGGCCACAACCTCCAGGCCCGCCAAGAGCACGGCATTATATAGCGTCGTTGATACCTGGCAGATGCCGCCCCCTATATCTGGAACAAGCTCCTGATTCAGCACGACAGGCGCGCGCCTATAGCCCATCTTCTCGCTGCGTGGCCCTACCACCTTGTTAAAGGAGAAGATCCCGCTGGGCGGGATTATATAACCATTGAGGGCGGCGGCCCCGGTGGCTATATTGTGTACCCGATCAGCATCCCCGGGGTCGAATACAGTCTGGTAAGACCCTAGGAGCCGCCTGATTCCCATGGCCCGGGCTTCACCCGTCGTCAGGCCTGGCCTTATCTCCCTTACCGTTAGGGGCAAGGTCCTGTCGTAAGACCTGGTTATCGCAGCCTGGATCCTTGGTGGGAGATCCGAGGCGTCAAGGCGGGCGCCAGGGCTGCTCTCTTCTATCTCGACCGTCCCGTCCTCCTGTGGGACGAATACCGCATCCCTGGGCGCCTGGTCGATCTCAGCCCGCAGGTTAGCGATGAAAGCCCTGAAGCGCCCCTCATCGACCGTGAATCGCAGGGGGACCTCAATCCCCAGGGTGCGGGCCTCGCGCCTTTCCCTCATCCGGCGGAACAACCCGCCCGTGCGGCCAGTGGCGAGGGCCCTCGCCACCGCCCCTCCGATATCCGGCGAGATGCCCATCTTGCCCGGGGCCAGGTGCCATCTCTGCTCCTGGTGCTCGAGGATAATAGGCCGCTCCAGCCAGGCTGTAGCTCGCTCACCCAGCATCTCCCGGGCCTCCGCGGCGGTGCGGCCGCCCACGTCGACCCCTGCGATGCTCACCCCGGGGATTATCCTGCCAGGCGAGGTGCGCCGCCCAAAGCCAGCACCAGACATGATAGCCGCTATACCAAGCAATGCCAACAAGATTAGCCATTTTTCGAGATTCGATTTCGATCGCCCTGCGGATACCTTTCTGCTCATTTCTTCACCTGGTCTGCCGTTCACCCCTGTTCATACCCACAAGCCGGGGGCACCCACAGGCCTGAGGAGGCCTGAGTATCCACTTCTTGTAAACGATGATTCAGCAGTTGTATCATACTTCGACTCCCCCGCAGCATTTCCTGCAAATCCAACCGCAGCCTTGCAACTGGAGCCTCGCAACCCACCAGCCGAGCCGTGAACTTCTATAAAATATGACATAATATTTATATGGCATGATACTATTGCGGTCCATCTCGTCTTTCTACCCTTCTATCTGGCGCGCAGCGCAGCCAGGGCCAGGAATACCATACACGCCAGGCCCACGTAACCAAACAAAGGGTAGATTGTCCCGACCAGCCTCGAAAAACCAAGCATAGCGGGGCCCACGGCTCCTAGCGCGATGAGGGCCCCTGCGCCGCTGGGGCCCAGGTACGGGCACCCGTTCCCGGCGATACGCTTCCCGAGCGTAAAGGCACACGCCACAGCCGTGGTGATCATTGCAAACCAGATGGCAAGGGCGTATCCAAGGGCAAACACCCTGCCCAACCCCTGCGCGATATAGAGCATCGGGATCTCGATCTCCGTCAATATATCCCTGTAGGGGCTTATTGTGGCCACGATAACCACGGCCAGAACCGTCAGGCAAAGCCCACCCAGGCTGCCGCCCCATATAGCGGCCCTGATCGAGGGGATGCTACGCCCCATGGAGGCGAGAACCCCTATCCCCAGGAGTATGTTGTAGGAAACGTATATCACCGCCGCGACCTGCCATGTCGGAAGCACGTTAAGCCCCCATGCCAGCACGGGGAAGCCGGCACCCGGCTGTGGCTCAAACCACGACCGTACCCCCACAATCACTGCAGCTATTATCATCCATGGGACCATGATCACATTGGCCCGGGTGACCCCCTCTATTCCTGCCAGGACCGCGATTCCGGTAAGCGCGGCTGTAATAAATACTCCAATCTCCGGCCTGATCCCGAGCTGTTGCTGGAACAGGGCACCGCCCCCTGCAAGCATTACACATAGGGAAGACAGGGAGAAAGCCATCAATATGATATCAAATGCCCGCCCGGCGGGCCGCCCGAAGATGTATTCCAGGAACTCTCCTGTATGCGCCGGTGCAACTCTATAAGCCAGGCCCATGATGGTTACCCCATAGCCAATGAAGAGAAGACCGGAGATGAGAATGGCGGCACTCCATCGCTGGCCAAAGGAAGCAAAAAACTGCAGGCCTTCCTGGCCTGATGCAAACCCCGCACCCACCACCGACCCGATATATGTCGCTGCCAGCTTTACTGTGGCGATAACATCTGTTTTCAAGGCTACGCTGCTGGTGGTGCGCATAACAATCGCCCTCCACATTTACACGCACAGCTACGTTCAGAGTTGGCTGGTTCTCATTAATCTATATGCCAGCCGGGCGGCGCGCTTCACTCCTCTTTTCAGGCGTCCCGCACCAGCCTGACCCATCTTCCCGCCCTCGCACGAGAATCCGGCTACCTGCTCCCCTTCCCGCACCCAGTTTCCTAGAATACCACCGGGAATATCGCCCGGAATACTATCAGGTTCCTGACACATACCATACGGACTACCCCACTATCGCAACGCCGGCTATCCCAGTATAAACGCAGCGTGGATGCATAGAAAGCCTCTCCCCTTCATATAATGGCAATATCTAGGCACCGGGCAAAATAACAACGCCAGGGCGTTTAGCAGGAGCCTCCAGGCCGGAATAGAGGCGACCCACCCGGTGTGTTGTAGCCATTCAATTACTATCTAAACCGCTACCCAAGGTAGCCCTGTAAACTTCTGCATATAACTCAGGAGTAACTTAGGAGGGCGGCGGCAGAAGGCTGAAACTCCCTTCGAGGTGAACGCGATGTTCAATCTGATCTCCCGTTGCCGAGGCGCCATGCCGGTTCCCGAGAAGGTCCATATTGAAAACCCTGAAGCCCCGATTCTCCTGGCATCGGCGCTGGCCCGACATATAGAAACAGATTTCGCGGGTTCCGGGCGGTCGCAGGACATCGTGCTGCTCTGCATCGGGACGGATAGGTCGACAGGGGATTCCCTCGGGCCTCTTGTCGGGACCAAGATGGCGCGCCTGTGCATGCCCGGACTCTCCATTTACGGCACCCTCGACGAGCCCGTGCACGCGGCAAACCTCGAATCGGCGATCCAAAAGATCAACTCCATGTCACGGAACCCCTATATCATTGCGACTGACGCCTGCCTTGGTCGTCTCGAAAGCATAGGCATGATCACGGTAAACAGGGGGCCGCTCAAGCCAGGGACCGGGGTAAATAAATCTCTCCCGCCTGTAGGGAACCTCCATATTACTGGCGTGGTGAACGTCGGGGGCTATATGGAGTACCTCGTGCTCCAGAATACGCGCCTGAGCCTGGTTATGCGGATGGCCGATATAATCGCCGAGGCCCTCGCCGGGGGGCTCGAGGGGGCGATGCGGGGTATCGCAGCCGCAACCGGGGGGATGGCCCCCAGTGCTGATTCCAGGCGAGAGAGATAGCGGGCCCGAGATTATGGAACGGCCCGCTCCCCCCGGGTGGCCTTAATCTCGGCGCATCCGTGCCTCAACCTCGGCGAGCACGTCCTCAGCTGATTTGCCGGTTGCATCGAGGACCGGAACCTCTGTGGAGATAGCCTGGACGCCCGACATATCGGTATCAATGCCGCTTATAACTACGGCATCGGCCCGCCCCCTGGCTTCCTCGATATCCACAACATCATAACCCGCATCCTTGAAGGCTGCCCGGACATTGCCAAGGCTGGCAGATACAGCTATGACCCCTTTGCTATTCATCTTCAACACCTGCTACACACCTCCATCGGCTGGGGCCTCCGCGACCGGAGCCTCCAATCCGAGTATCATAACACCGATATTACACCGATATTATGACATGGATCGATGCAGATTATGAATCGCCGCGCTTCCATCCAAGAAGCTCCTGGACCTCATCGTCGGTGGTGGGGTCAAAATTCCAGTAAAATTGCCCCACCGCATAGAACGGCTCGGGGGTGGCCAATATAACGGCCTCATCAACCTCTCGCGAAAGCCTCTGTGCCGTATCCGGCGGCGCTACAGGCACGGCCATGACGACCCTGGCCGGCGAGCCCTTCCTTATCGCCCTAAGGGCCGCAAGCATTGTGTACCCTGTTGCGAGCCCATCGTCCACGACGATCACGGTTTTCCCCTTGAAGCACGGGAAAGGGCGCCCGCCACGGTACCGCTCCATCCGGCGTTCTGCCTCCCTGTGCTCGCGTTGCGCCCCTTCATCAATATACCCAGCATCAACACCAAGCATCCTCACAAGCTCCTCATTTAATACAAGCGTCCCATCGTGCGCCACAGCCCCTATAGCGAGCTCGGGGTTATCCGGCGCACCGATCTTTCTGGGCGCTATGATATCGAGATCAGACTCGAGCGCTCCTGCAATCTCGGCGGCAACCGGGACCCCGCCCCGCGGGAGGGCTATGACTATGCATGGAGATCCCTTATAGTGTTTAAGTCGCTCCGCAAGCATCCTGCCCGCCTCATGCCGGTCGCTAAACGCTATCGCGGCCATATCCCGCCGCCTCCTCCTCACCGGATTAGTGGAGCTCGCCAGGCCGCCTGCAATGGGCACCGGCAACTCCTTTTATGAATCCCGGTCTATACTATAAGCCTCCGGCCCATTTCGACCAGCTCAATCTTAAACCTCACGACATAGTCTGCCCAGGCCGGGACTTTACCTAACCGGTCCAGTACGAAATCCAGCCTCTCATATGCGTCTCCACTGCATCCCCACGTGACCCCCAGGGCGAGCGGGCGGGGTGTCTCCATCCCGCTCTAAAATGCATTCAAAAAGGCACCCGCCGGCGGGCGCCAGCAACGTGCCTCCTAACCTTCGATGTTCGGTAACCTTCCGCCGTTCCCCTTGTTCCCTGGCCGACCCGTCTAGGAACTCCCTGGCGCTTCATGATCAACCCCTTCATCCTCCACTCGCCCCGGGAGAAGCTTAGGCTCGCCGGAATCAGGGCGCGTCATCTCGCAGGCGCCCCTGAAAATGGCGCCGTCCTCGATCACGAGCGTAGCCACCTTCACGTCTCCATAGAGCCTCCCTGACGGCACTATCTCCAGCCGCCCATCAGCCACGACATTCCCCTCGACGTGACCGGCGATCACCACGTTCTTCGCCCGCACCGCTGCGGCAACCATACCGCCCTCGCCGATTATGAGATCACCAGTTGTATCTATTTCCCCGCGGAGGCGCCCATCGATACGCACCGCGCCACTTGCAACCAGCTTTCCCTCGAACTCTGTATCCTTCCCCACCACCGTATCGACGCCCTTCACGAGCTGGGATTCCTGCCGTCTGGTAAACATACATCGCTCCCTCCCATCCCCCGCGTGGAGACGATACAATAGTCTGCAGTCCACGACCCCGGCGGGCGCAACTGGCAGGCGAGCCGGGACCGATATCGGGGAACCCGGCGGATCCCTACAACAGCGCCTAAATGACTACGGGGCGCTGGCTCAGCGCATATAGCGCCGTGGGTCTACGGGCCTCCCGTGGAGACGAACCTCATAATGCACATGGGGCCCCGTGCTTGTCCCTGTGCTGCCTGAGTAGGCGATCACCTGCCCCTTTCCGACTCTCTGACCCCCGCGCACCACCAGGCGAGAGTTGTGACCATAGACTGTGGTGACCCCTCCCCCATGGTTTATGATTACGACGAGGCCGTAGCCACCCTGCCAGCCTGCATATGAAATAGTACCCGCTGCTGTAGCCCGCACGGGCGTTCCCGTCCTAGTTGCGATGTCGATTCCTGTATGATGATGGTAGGTCCCGGTAATTGGGTGACGCCGGCTCCCAAAGCTCGAGGATATACGCCCACGGACAGGCCAAAGGCTCGGCTTACGGTCATTCAAGTCCTGGTAGACCTGTGCCGTGTGCCTCAGAGCCTGAAGTTCGCGCTCCTCGCGGCCAAAAGCCTCCTCCAGGGCACCAAGGGTTTCCCCCAGCGCCTCGAGAGCAAAGCCGTTTTCACCCGGAGAGGAGGCATCCGGCTCCCCACCCCCCACGGCGGGCCCGGAGGCGCCGCCATCCGAGGTCATCCCTGGTAATCCCCGGCCAATCCTGATGTCTTCGCCGCCCCTGCTGGCAACCCTGCTAACGCGCGTTACGCCAGCCTGTTTGATTATTGCGTTTATATCCCTGCCCAGGGCGTCCAGCTTCCGAAATCTTTCCTCAAGGCTCCTGGCCTTCCCGGCCAGCTTTTCGATCTCCTTGGCCTGCTCCTCATGGAGTTGCTTTAGTCTGGTATTCTCGAGCGTAAGCGCGCGAATCCTCGCCTCACTGGCTGCCTTGGCGGAGCGAAGCTGGGCCGTCGTCACGCCCATCCCCAGGTATGACCACACGAGGAACGCCAGGGTTAATATCGCAACAAAGCAAGCTGCATAAAAGGCCAGCAAGGGAACTTTAAAGCAGTGTACTGAGCCCTCAGTTGATGGTATTGTCATTACTGTGACGGTGGCCCGCCTGTGCCGCAATAGCCTGCGTCTCAGGGCCTTTCGCCACATGGGCCTCTCCCCTTTCTGGAGGTGATAATCGATACCCGCTCCGTGGGTATAGATCAGGGACCGCCTGAAATGTTGGCGCAACGCCAGAATGCCCCTTCTGCCATGTTATCCAATTTGATGGGTAAAAATACAGACAAAGATATGTTCCCGCATTCCAGGGCTGATCTTTCCACCATGCGATGCGTGGCCCCTGCCACCATATTGTCGCACATCTGATGGAACTAATCTAATAGAATCGACAAACTGATAAAGCCGATTTGCCAACGTTTACAGGCAAACCTTCGTCTGTCCTCGCACGTGTTCACGAAACCCGGCGCAGCTCGGATACCTTTTGAAATACTCCTACCGGTGTGAGCGCTCCCAGAACGAAAAGACAAACCCTGAGCCAAACCAAAATAGACCCTCCGGCAAAGGCGCTCTGAAACGCTACGCCCTATGAGCCGCTACCCAAGGGTCTGGGTATCAGGTCTATATCCGGCCTACCCAGACAAAATAGATTCAGGTAGTTGAGCTATAAAGGGAACATGCTCCATTTATGGAAGTCTGCTATTAGGGAATTTCGCCACTACCCTTCAGAATCCTGCCTGAGAAAATAGATTTGTGGTTGGATTATTGCCCCTCAGGCGACATGATCCCGATTATCATCATCTACAGGTCCGCCAGGCCCCTTCAGGTCGTTGCTCAGATGGCTCCTGCGTAGCTATTGCGTCGATGATTTAGCTAATGATCAGTCCAATCTTTGCGAACAGCCCTGACAACCGCAGCGCGTTCCTCATCAGATAAAGGGTAAGAAGACGACCCTGATTGCAGGGGTTTGGCGTAGACGCAGCTTTCCTCGCGACCATGAAGCGCTGTGATAACAACTCCATCACCGTTGCCATCAACGAGTGCCAGGGAGAAGCTTTGCTCGCCCCCCACATCATGAAAGGCATTGAACCTCACAATGCCTATTCCCTGTATGCAGCCCGGGCATTGACGCTCCCGCTGCGTGCGAAACTCCTCGAGGTCCGAGAGTTTCCGGGAAAGCGCGGCAATGCCATCGCGGAGCTGGTGGATAACATCCTCGAGCTCCCCTGCGTTATCCACCGGCTCGTTAGGGAGGTGGCGTTCAACCCGGGTTACGCGTTTCACCAAATATAGATTAACGAAAAAAAGGACGATCCCTGTTATGGTAGCCAGAGAAGCTATCATGGTCGAATAGGGGCGGGTAATCAAATGAAAATGATAGAGATAATATGAAAGCATCAAACGAAGTTGCTCGAGGATATTATCAAGGCTCATAGTAAGCAGCTGTAAACCCCACCTAAATAATAGAGTCTACGTTTCACATCCTCGTTTCATATCCTCTACCCCGAGGTGGGCCGCAGCTAATCTCCTTTCCGCACAACCTGGTAACACAATATCATCACATTATCGTACTGCCGGGCAAGACATTCATTAATACCAGTATATGCAACTATAACAACATTGCAGTAGCCCGTCTAGCTAGAGCACCAGTGCTAGTATCCTTTCAAGATCCTCACTACTGTAGAATTCGATTTCGATCTTTCCCTTCTTCTTTCCGGGAAGGATGCGCACCTGCGTCCCCAGGGCGTGTTTGAGCCTATCCTCGATATCCAGCAGATTTGGATCAATACGCCTGACCCTTACCGGTGTTTCACGTGAAACATTACCTGGCCCCGCCCCGGATATGAGCCTCTTCACGAGCTCTTCTGTTTCTCGGACGGAGAGCTCCTCGCGGATTACCCTTTCACACACCGAACGCTGCAAGGCCTCATCCGCGAGCGCAAGCAGGGCACGAGCATGACCAACAGAAATTGTTTCACGTGAAACACTCTCTTGAATATCGGCAGGCAGGCTCAATAGCCGCAATGCATTAGCAATAACAGGCCGGCTACGTCCCAACATTGCGGCAAGCTGTTCCTGCGTAAAGGAAAACTCGACGATGAGCCGCCGGTAGGCCTCGGCCTCCTCTATTGGGTTCAGGTCCTGGCGCTGGAGGTTCTCCACCAGCGCTATCTGGATCATCGCCTTGTCGTCCAAATCGCGGAGGATCACAGGAACCTTCTTCAAACCAGCCTGCCTTGCCGCCCGCCACCTCCGCTCGCCGACAACAATCTGATACCCTTCTCCAACTCGCCTTACGATGAGGGGCTGCACAATCCCATGCAACCGAATAGACTCGCTCAGCTCGCGGAGCTTCTCCGGGTCGAAATCCCTCCGCGGTTGGTAAGGATTCGGGGCCAAGAGATCGATCCCGACCTCCACCACGCCCTCTTCGCCTTCCGGGTTAGCGTCAGGAATCAGCGCCCTTAACCCCTTCCCAAGTCCTCCCTTAGCCACCTAATCAACCCTGCCCTTCCGCTTGCTGAAAATCGCCGTGCCCCTCGCCCGCGCCAGCCATCTCGACCGCAAGCGCCCTGTAAGCCTCTGCACCTTTCGATTTGTCATCATAGAGTATGATGGGCTTTCCATAGCTCGGCGCCTCACTCAATTTAACATTACGCGGTATCACCGTATTATAAACCTTCTCCTTGAAAAATTGCCTGACCTCCTCACTGACCTGCTGCGAAAGGTTCGTACGTGAATCGTACATCGTCAAAAGGACACCCTCGATATGAAGCCCGGGGTTGAGATGCTTCTGCACCAGGCTGACAGTATTCAAGAGCTGGCTCAACCCTTCAAGGGCATAGTACTCACACTGAATCGGAACCAGCACGCTGTCTGCGGCTGTCAGGGCATTCAGCGTCAGGAGGCCCAGGGATGGGGGACAGTCGATCAGAACGTAATCATATCGCCCACGAACCTCCTCCAGCGCCCTGCGGAGGCGAACCTCCCTCGACATAACAGGGACGAGCTCAATCTCCGCCCCCGCGAGCCGTATGGTTGCAGGCACGAGATCGAGGCCGCCGACCTCGGTTTTCACGGTCAAAGCCGACACCGGGCGCTCGCTTATAATCGCATCATATATACAGGCTTTTATCTGACCCTTATCGACGCCCGCCCCGCTTGTAGCGTTCCCCTGCGGGTCTACATCAACCAGGAGCACCCGCCGGCCCAGCACAGCCAGGCAGGCTCCAAGATTTACCGCTGTTGTACTCTTGTAGAGTAGGCACAGAGCGCACAGCGTCACCCGGCCCCATAGGCCGTGTGACCGTGTCTCCCCATGCCCCTCTCCGAACCGGACGTGCGCCTTTCGACGCATCCGGCTCTCCGGAACTGCGCTCGCCTCTCCGCCGTCATCGATGATCTGCCCGCCTCTTGCCGTGCATGCGCTAGCACCCGGAGGACGCCCGGCGGTGAACCAGCCTATCAAGCAAGACAGGTCCCCTGTGCCCCTCCACAATTATACCTTGCCTCGAACAGGATCTCCTGAAAACAGTCCCTCTGGGGATTCCAGGGTGCCGCTTACACAGTAACGCGAATACCTTCCGGCGCGTCCAGCTATCAAGATAAGAAAACGTCCTCCTGCTGCTGGCAGCCCCGAAACAAACCCTCCACTCCTCGATAAGCTCATTGATCGCCGTGATAACCTCACCCAGATCCTTGAGTGGAGAACCCTTCAGGCTGGTGAGCCTCCTGACCCGGGACTTGTAGTAGCTTATCGCCGACTTCCCGGGGTAGACCGTGAATCCCACCCCGTTTCTCCCTCCCCGGCGCCTGAAGCAGAATCCGAGAAATTCCAACTCCGGCTCGCGGGGCACGATATCCAGCACAACCTTCTCCGGGCTCAGTCCAAGCTCGGATACTAGATATTCGCGAGCCTGGGTTACGACGGCCTCAAGCTCATCACGAGTTCCCGGGACCAGGAGCATGAGGAAACCACCATAATGAAACGACCGGGCAGGATAATACCGTGACATCTTCCCGAGCCACTCTTCGAATATGCTGAGGAGAATCCCAGCCAACAAGGCATGTAGACCCTCACCGGCCACAGATACGGGGCTAGCAACACCCAGGCAATCACCCCGCCAGGCAGCTCCCCGGGTCTTTAGGACACCAGTCAGGACCTCAATAAATCTCCTATCCTTTACACGTGACTTCAGCGCCCTAATCACTGACTTGCGCGCAGCACCTGATGCCCAGCCGCCGAGCCCCCCCTGGATGACCCACTCGCACGAGGCCCAGGGGCCGGCCTCAAAGCTCGCTCTGATCTCCTTCGCAATATTCCGCACCCTCCAGGCCCTCCGCAATCTCCCGGGCATATCCCACAACTCCGGGGGCCCAGCCCATAACACCGGGGACCTGGCCGCAGCGCCCGCATATAAAGGCTCGAGCACCATGCAGAGGGCTTCTTCCAGGACGCACCAGTGAATATCATCGAAACCCCATTCCAGCGCACCACTGCCGGTGCCACCCACGGGGTCCTCTTCCTCGCGCGCCCTAGCCACGGCGGCCAGAACCCGCCCAACAACCCCATCCACATATCTCAAACCCGGCCCATCCCCGAGAACGGCCCGGGCCGCCCGCTCAATCCAGGGCCGCCATTTCAATATTCCGTAAAGATCGGTAAACCTCTCCCCCTCCGGCATACAAAGAGACGCACGGTAGAGACTCCTCTGCTTTCGAGTTACGGGGTCATCCACCTCAACGGTGACACCTCTTGCCGATGCATGCACGGCTCAACGTCCCTCTACTTCCATGGAGTTTTCGCAGTTCCTGGGGTCCTTCGCCATGTGCCCCGCTTTCCAGGGCTCCGACTACTACGACCCCTCCGCCCCCACCTGGTGACCCTGTCACCACTATTCCCAGCGAGCCCATCCACGATGATATCGCCCGGCCGGGCTTCCATCAGGTCTCCCAGGCAGGTTCCCAGGTTCCATGCAGGACCCCTTCACACCAGACCTTAGGCCGCCCCTATGCCCATGCCGCCACAGGGAAACGGGCCCATCGTCCAACCTGTCCATCGTCCATATCCCCACCCCGGAGCTCCGCAGGCACGTAGGCCAAGCCCGCGCAGCTAACGGCGGCTCACCCGCATTCACACGCCTCACGTGGCTCTTCATGCCCCGGGAGGACAAATGCGAAATGCGGGGCAAGGCGCTAAATGGGCTTTACACGGGGCTTCCTCGCGTAGCCATAGCCTGGATTCAGGCTCGCCCTCAGCTCACCATCCTGCCACCGGGATCGTGAGGTTCAGGCTTGTTCGATGGGCTCCGGAACGGGGCTCCTCTCGGAAACCCGCCCCGCCATCTCAGCCTTACCGGCGGAAACTCGCAACCCGCCGAAACCCGCCGGCATCCGGAATCCTACCGGCATGGCCCTACATAGCTTCCTGGCGCACGCCCACGCCGCCTTTTTGATTGACAATGGCAATAACCTTGCTCATCCGTTACCTTTTAACTCCCTTCCTTTGACTCAGTCTTCTGCGGCTCCGCCTCAGATCCCGCAGCTATCCTCGCCTTTACCCTCGCACCCGCCTCATGCGCAACCTGTGCCGCCATGGTGCTCAGGCTCTTCTTCGAGATGCGGATGCGCACCTCGAACCAGTCTTCGCGATCATCCTCGTCAACGGACACCCGGATACCTGTCGCCCTCAACTGCCTTACAACATCGCGAATTGAATTGAGGAATAGCCGGATATCCTTAAAAGCCCTGACGACCACCCGCCCCTCCGGCGAGCCCTGCCGCCTGCCACTGGTTTTGAGCCTCTCCAACCTCCTTTCGATCAAGCGCTCCGTCTCGGCGACAGTCAAGTTATCCTTCAATACCCTATCCAGCATCTCCAGCTGGTCCTTCTCGCTGTCAAGCTTGAGAAGGGCGCGGGCGTGGCGTTCCGTGATTATTTCCCGGGAAATACTCTCAATCACCCTGGGCGGGAGCTTCAAGAGCCGCAATTTGTTCGCGATTGTCGACTGCCCCTTTCCAAGCCTCCTGGCAAGGTCCTGCTGCGTCATGGCGAACTCCGTCATCAGGCGGTGGTATCCAGCCGCCTCTTCCAGGAAGTCCAGGTCGCGCCGCTGGAGATTTTCAATAAGGCAAATCTCGGCGGCTTCCTGTGGGGCAATATCCTTGACAATGGCAGGTATCGTCTTCAAGCCTGCCAGCTTGCAGGCCCTCAGGCGGCGTTCTCCCACGATTAGCTCATATCTATCATCCTCGCCGTCGATCCGCTTCACCAGGACC
This sequence comes from Bacillota bacterium, assembly GCA_013178125.1. Classification (NCBI taxonomy): domain Bacteria; kingdom Bacillati; phylum Bacillota; species Bacillota bacterium. The sequence continues at coordinate 188,294 of JABLXJ010000005.1, forward strand.
GGCTGGATGACACCGTGCTCCAGGATGGACTGCGAAAGCTCCCTGAGGTCCTCCTCGCTGAATCTCACCCTGGGTTGGTAAGGGTTCGGCACAATCGAATCAACCGGGAGATCCTTGATAACGTCCCCCCCAACCTCGCCCTTCCCTTTTCGCAACCCAATGAATTGCGCAAAACCCCGTTTCATCCCCTCGCGTGGCGCAAAACCCAGCCCCTGGCATCCCGCAGAAAGCGCCACTCCCCCCTCCCCTCCCGCCTGGAACCCACATGCAGCGCATGCCAACAGCGGGCATGTGAATCCGCCGAGGGAAGCCTTCTTAGTCCAAATGGAATCCGACCCAACTTGGTCCAAACAAGAAGTTCGTCAAAGATTCTCTAATTCCTTCCGCGTGGACACCTAATCGGCCTTTTCTCTGGGATACCTGTCCTCCTTGGAAATTCCCCGGGCGAGGGCCGGATCTTCTCAATCAGGACCAGGCTTCTCTCTCCGTAGCCCCTGGGTAGGCTCGCATGCACGACCTCCCGAACCCGCCCTCCGAGCTGCTCCACTGAATATTCGGCCTCCGAAACCTCGGACCTGGCTAAAGGCCCCTTAAAGGCGATAAATATCCCCCCGCACCTGATAAAGGGAAGGCAGTATTCAACCAAGACAGGGAGCCTAGCTACCGCCCTCGCCACCACCCTGTCAAAGCTCTCCCTGTGGGGACTGCCCCGCGCGGCATAATCCTCGGCCCGCCCCCATATGACATCCACACCGCTGAGGCCGAGCATGGCAAATATATGCCGCAGAAAGTCAACCTTCTTACGCGTCGCCTCAAGCGCAACAAGTTCGATATCCGGGAACATAATCTTAAGCGGGACCCCCGGGAAACCAGCACCGGCCCCCACATCCAGCAGCTTGACTCCCCGGTCGAACCCTCCAAGCCGCCAACATGAAAGCGAGTCGATGAAATGTCTAAACACTATATCCTCGGGGTTGGCAGAGCCTACAAGATTGACCCGGCTATTCCACTTCGCAAGCTCTTGATAGTATCTGGCGAATATCCCTATCTTCCTTTCGTCAAGCGGAATCCCGGCCTCCCGGATCCCTTCCCTCATCAGACAGCTGATTCTTTCGAGTCCGTCCTTATCATCCGGGTTGACCGGGGGGCCCTTCTTATCAAGACTTTCCATCTAAATCCTCCATCTTATTATTAAAGTCCCCCATCCGCGCGCCGCTCTGCCCCCCTTCTCATGCTTTCCAAGTGTATCATCAGGACTGAGACGTCCGAGGGCGATACACCCGATATTCGTGACGCCTGTCCGAGCGAAAGCGGGCGTATCCTGCTGAGCTTCTCCCTGGCCTCCGCCGACAGACCGGACAGCGCCGAATAATCCAGCCCCTCTGGAATCTTCTTCCCCTCCAGACGGTGGAACCTCTCGACCTGCTCCTGCTCTTTCTTAATATAGCCGGCATACTTCAGCTCGATCTCGACCTCTGCGATAACGTCAGCCGGGAGCCGCGATGATCGTCTCTTATCAATTGGCTCGAGATCCGTATATGTGAAGCCCGGCCTCTTTAATAGATCAGCCAGCGTCATCCCGGCGACCGGGCCGCTTGTGCTCTCCAGCCTGCGGATCTCATCCCGGATCGCATCCCTGCGCCTGCAGAACCTGTCATAGCGCTCCTGGGAAATGAGCCCCAGCCTGTAGCCTCGTTCCGTGAGCCTCAGGTCAGCATTATTCTGCCTGAGAAGCAGCCTGTACTCAGCCCTGGATGTCATCATCCTGTATGGCTCCGCGGTCCCTTTCGTTACAAGATCGTCAATGAGCACGCCTATATATGCCTCCGACCTGTCGAGAATCACTGGCTCCAACCCCTTCACTAATAGGGCGGCATTTATCCCAGCAATCAACCCCTGGGCGGCCGCCTCCTCGTAGCCCGAAGTCCCGTTGATCTGGCCGGCGCAAAAAAGCCCGTCCATGCCCCTGACCTCGAGCGAGGGCTCCAGCTGGGTCGGGGCAATGCAATCATATTCGATGGCATAGCCGGGTCGCGCCATCCTCGCATTCTCGAGCCCGGGGACGCTATGCAGCATTTCAACCTGGACATCCTCCGGCAGGCTGGTCGACATCCCGCTAACATACATCTCCTCAGTTTCCAGCCCCTCAGGCTCCAGGAAAACCTGGTGGCGCTCCTTCTCCGGGAATTCCACAACCTTGCTCTCTATCGACGGACAGTACCTGGGCCCCCTGCCCTTGATCGCGCCCGTGTACAGGGGCGCCCTGTCCAGGTTATCCATGATGATCTCATGGGTCCTCCCGGTCGTATACGTCAGCCAGCAGGGAACCTGGTCAGCACGGGTCCTCTCCGTCTCATGGGAAAATCCCATATTGAGTATCTCGCCTGGCTGGATCAGCATCCTGGAAAAATCCACAGACCTCTTAAAAACCCGCGGGGGCGTCCCCGTCTTGAAACGCATAACCTCAAAGCCCGTGCTTCTTAACCATTCCGAGAGCTTCAAGGCCGGGTGCTGGCCCTGAGGCCCGGATGGGTAGTTGATCATCCCAATATGCACCCTGCCCCCTAGGTATGTGCCTGTCGTCAGGATGACAGCCTTCGCTCCATATTCGATGCCCGTGCTGGTCCTCACCCCGATGACGCGGGATCCCCTCAACAAGATCTCGTCAACGACCCCCTGGCGGAGGTCGAGACCCTCTTGGCGCTCGAGGACCTGTTTTAAAGCCGCCTGGTAACGCTTCTTATCGGCCTGAGCCCGCAATGAATGCACCGCCGGGCCTTTTTTTGTGTTAAGCATCCGAATCTGGAGGTATGTCTTATCAATATTCCTGCCCATCTCCCCGCCGAGCGCGTCTATCTCCCGCACGAGCTGGGCCTTTGCGGGGCCCCCGATGCTCGGATTGCAGGCCATCAAACCTGTATTATCTATATTCAAGCTGAGCGCCAGCGTCCTGCAACCCATCCGCGCGGCTGCAAGCGCCGCCTCAGCGCCAGCATGCCCTGTTCCGATAACTATGACATCGTAGTTTTCCATCATCACATCCCTTCACTCCTTCTACGCCCCTTCGACCTCGACCGCTATCCCGCCCGACGCAAAGGGTGCATGCATCTGTTCAGAGTATCCTAAGCGTGAGTTCGAAGATTACCGCCGCTTTCCCAGGGGTTGCCGGTGTTGCGCTCCGGGGACGGCGCGCCTCCGTTGAAATTTGGCGTTAGGGCCTTGCCAAATTTCAAAGGCCCCGTCGCGCAAACACCGGCAACCCCTGGAACGTGCTGGTAAATTGGCACAAATTAAGGAACCTGCACTTAGATGGGGAGGAAGAGCAAGCAAGTCTGCAAGCGAATTGACCACTGAGCGAGCAGGCTACTGCTCACCCTCCCTACATGGTACCTACTACGCAGGGGTCACGTAAGGGCGGGCAGAGCACGGCCTACCTATTTGCCGATGCAGAAATCGGCGAATATCCGCTCTATAACATCCGCGCTGGCGGTCTCCCCCGTTATCTCCCCCAGGGCCTCAATAGCTTCCCGCACGTCAACTGCGACTAAGTCAAGGGGGGTTCCGGCCCTCAGCGATGCCTGGGCATCCGCCAGCGCATCTAGTGACCTCTCGAGGGCCTGTTTATGACGAACGTTCGCGACAACACAGCTCTCCCGAGGGGGTACCCTCCCCCGGAGCACAGCGCCTGCGATGGCATCCTCGAGATCGCCAAGCCCCATGCCCGTCTCAGCCGAAACCATCACCAAAGGCACACCGGGCGCCAGCGCCTGGATCTCTTCCTCAGCTATTTTATGTTCGAGGTCGGATTTATTCAATGCAATGATCCAGGGCCTACCCGGCTTCATATGATCAACGATCTGCCTATCCCCATCCCTTATGCCCTCGCTAGCATCAAGCACCACGAGCGCAAGGTCAGCCGCTTCTAGTTCTTGCCTCGCACGTTCCACGCCCAAACGCTCCACAAGATCCAGGGATTCACGCAACCCCGCGGTATCTATAAGCCTCACGGGTATCTGGTGTATATCCACAAACTCCTCGATAATATCACGGGTTGTCCCAGGGATATCCGTGACGATGGCCCTGGATTTCCTGGCCAGCGCATTGAGCAGGCTGGATTTACCTACGTTGGGCCTCCCGGCTATCACCACGCTGATGCCTTCGCGGTAAATACGACCACTGTCGGCCGTGCTGAGGAGCTTCCTGATGCGATCCGCCAGATCTACAATAACATCGTATATTCGCCCGGTCTCCTGCTCACCTACATCATCTGGGAAGTCGATGGATGCCTCAATGGTGGCGAGAACTCCCAGAACATCGTGGCGTATCGCCCCAACCTCTTTTGATAGGCTGCCGGCCAGTTGAGCCATGGCGACCCTGCGACTGGCATCAGTTCTTGCGCGGATAACATCAATCACCGCCTCAGCCTGCGCCAGGTCTATTCTACCGTTCATGAAGGCCAGCCTGGTGAATTCCCCGGGCTCGGCAAGACGCGCTCCGCACTTAAGCACAGCCTCCAACACGGCCTGGAGGGAAACCACACCGCCATGGCAGCTGATCTCAACGATATCCTGACGGGTGTAGCTCCTGGGGCCCGGCATAAACCATAGCAGCACCTCATCGAGGCTCTCACCGGTCTGCGGGTGAAAAACGAAGCCGTGAAGAACCCGCCTAGGTTGCAGCCTGTCAACCGGCATGCCATCGGCACGCCGGAAAAGCCTTTTAGCTATTTCATGCGCTTTATTTCCACTTATCCGAATTATCCCGATCCCGCCCTCACCGATGGGAGTCGAGATTGCCGCTATGGTTTCCTCCACGCAAATTCACCCCGCACCAACTCAACCTGCCTCGATAAAGTTAAATCGCCAGATCAAAGGAAAAGCGTGTCCATACGACACGCACTCTCTCAAACCGCTTCTGTTACAATCATGCCCGGGAGTGGTTGACGACTATAATTAATTATATTGCCCCCCATTTTACCTGTTACCTGCCATCACGCCCACCATCACGCATCAGACCTCTACCTGGGATCTCTTCCTCGGCACGATCACTATTCTACGGTAGGGCTCCACACCCTCGCTGTATGAGGTCACATCCCTGTTATCCTGTAAAGCAAGGTGGATTATCCTGCGCTCCAGCGGGCTCATAGGCTCAAGCCTGGCCTGGCGGCCTTCACGCCGCACACGCTCTGCGACCCTAAAGGCCAAGCTGCGTAGCGCCTGCTCCCGTCTCTCCCGATACCCCTCGGCGTCCACAACGATCTGGTAACGGCCATGGTCACCAGCCAGTTCGCCGTCCTTGCGGGCCTCGCGGTTTGCCACTAGATTTACAAGGTACTGTACGGCATCCAGGGTCTGACCGCGCCTCCCGATCAACGTACCCAGACCCTTACCCATGATATTAAAGCGTATTGGCATCTCCCCCCTATCTACGTTCACAGTGGCGTTGATACCCAAGCCCTTCAGGATGCCGCCGAGAAAATGCTGAGCCTTATCAATACCATCCTCCTTGACCGTCACCCTGACACGCGCCGGCTTCGACCCCACCAGACCCCAGAAGCCCTTGTTACCCTCCTCGAGGACCTCGACAACCACCCGCTGCCTGTCCACTTCAAGCTCCCGCAGGGCGCTCTCCACGGCTTCATCGACGGTCTTACCTGTTCGTTCGACGCCTCTCATGTTTCTTAGCCTCCCCCTTCGCTTTCCCCTTTCTCTGGTTTTCGCGACCGGGATTCTTTACGCTCTCGCTCTTCTTAGTCAGGGCGCCACCTATTGCTCCCCCTGTCGTGGCTATCGCGACATCTGCACCGGAACCCGGGCCCACGGGCTGGACCTCGGCTGGCGCCTGTCGCGCCAGCTGACGCGATATAAGATACTGTTGCCCTATGCTAAACAGGTTGGTAACGACGAAATATAGAGCTATACCGGCCGGGAAGCTTATACTAATCCACGTCATGAAAACTGGCATAATCAAGTTCATTACATTCTGAGATGCGTCGGTTTGAACCTGTTTGCTCTGGATATATGTTGTGACGCCCGCCAAAATGGGCAAGATGTAATACGGGTCTGGCTTGCTCAAATTTCCAAGCCAGAGAAACTTCTCTGCGGTGAACTGGAAGGTCCGCAGGACGTTGAAAAGGGCATATATGAAAGGAAGTTGTAGGAGCAGCGGCAGGCACCCACCAAGCGGGTTCACCTTATGCTCCCTGTAAAGCTCCATCAATCTCTTCTGGTATTCCTCGGGCTTCCCCTTATACTTAGCCTCGAGCTCCTTGACCTTGGGTTGGAGTGCCTTCATCTCCTCCATCGCCTTGGTTTGCTTCCAGGTAAACGGGTAAAGCACGAGTCTAATTAGTATAGTCAGCAGAATTATCGCTACGCCGTAATTCCGGGTGAGGCCGTACAAGAATTCAAGCGCCCACCGGATCCCTCCACTAAGGCTCAACGCATCCCCCTCCTCCTTCCTTACCAGCACAACGCCCCCAGGGAGTCTATTCTACGGGATCGTAACCGCCAGGGTTAAATGGATGACATCTCGCCAGACGGCGTAACGAAAGCCATAAACCCCTACCGACTCCATATCTTCTAATCGCCTCTTCGGCATATGCGGAACATGTCGGGTAAAACCTACATGTGGGCCTGAGCTTTAAATTAGAAAGAAACACCCGGTAAAGGCGAATCGCGGCCAAAACCAACCCCTGCACCCTATTCCCTCCAGAGTCCCGCCTTTTTCACAAGCGCCTGCAATGCATCCTTTATTTCTATAAAACCCGAATAGTTCGCGCGCCACCGGGGAAGCACGATCAGGTCAAACCCCTCCTTGACGCGCTCATCAATCGAACGGTAAGCCTCCCGGAGTAAACGCTTTAACCTGTTTCGCCGGACCGCGCACCCCAGCCTCTTACTGACCGAAAAGCCAACCCGGCTGGTGGGTAGCCCGCTCTCCAGGGTATATAAAACTACAAGATCATGGACATGGCTTTTCCCTGTCTTGAAAACCCTCTGAAACTCGCTGCCTTTCCTCAGGCGGCCCCTCTTGCCCTTTTCCAGAATCAATGCCTCCCCGCCCAGTCAGGCACTGAGCCTCTTGCGTCCCTTCAGGCGCCTTCTTTTCAAGACAAGCCGCCCGGCCCGGGTAGACATCCTTTTCATAAAACCATGAACCTTGCTCCGTCGACGAACCTTAGGCTGAAAGGTTCTTTTCATAGTGCATCTAAACCCCTTCCCGTGTGTAACCCCTTTATCTTGCTCGACCTCTTTATACAAACAGAAACCCAGAAAAAGAGCCCGGGCATCACCCCGGCCGATATGCCCAACAGCGTCATATCAATGAAATTATAGCCTAATCCATTCCAGCGTGTCAAGCATATCAGCTAGCCGAGCTAGCCGCCCCCGGCCGACCGGCCGGGGGCGGCTCCAGTGGCCTCCAGTGGCCGTAGGAAACCTATCCATGGCCACCCACACTGTGATTCCACGGCTCTTATTCACTCTCTCCGCCTCATCCCTTCTTCTGACTATCTATCTACCGTCAAACTCTTTTCACGTCTTCCCGGCACGCAATATCCACAGCAAACTTTCTCCCAACGTTTTCTCCCTTCCTTTCGCTTAGCCAACCCCGGCTTGCCCGCCCCGAAAATATCTGTTATCATTGTATTTACTGATCTCCCATACTTTCCACTAAAGGGAACAACAATATATTATTCCCAGATATACACAAGCTTATACACAGGCTGTGGATAACATTGTGGATAACCTGTTGATTCCCCCACACATATTCTCAGCCCCACCAAGCGGGCTTTTTAGAAAGGCCTGTGGATATTAGAACACCCCTGCTAAACAGGGATACAAATGTGAAAAATCCTGCCCTATGCGGGTAAAGTTATCAACAAGTCCTGTGGATTATCTAGGTGATTCCTTGTGAATAAACCCTGAATTACCCTGGTTTCCTAAGGTTTTTCACAGCTGTGGAAAACCTTGTGGATAACTTCAGCGCATCCGCCAAGTGGCGTTGTAAACTACCTGGTGATGTATCTCCATGATGCACTGGCGCAGGCGTCCGGAATCCTGCCGACGTTGAGCCGGGCTGAAACCGGGTGGAATTCGATAGTTATCCACAAAATCCTGTGCATAGCGTGTGGATATTTTCTTCACCTTCTCGGCGGGAGGAAAGTTGAAAATGGCGAGTTTTCTCCTTCGACTTTTTGGAAAGGGGAAATCAAAAGAGAAAACTTCCCGAACTCTCCCACACTCCCAATCCGGGAAGCGAAAAAGGTATGGGGTGAGGATAGCCATATATGATTCCATGTCCACCGTTCCAAGGATCATGGATATCGACTCAGAAGATCTTAGCGGGCTCCTTGATGAAATTGCCAATAAAACATATTCACTCTCTCACGAAAAGGGTGGAAAGGTCCCATACATCGCTATCAAAGAAATCGTGGAGAATCTCCTCCATGCGGAATTCAAGGATGCCGTGATAAGCATCCTCCCGGATGGGAATACTATAAGAGTCTCAGACCAGGGTCCTGGCATATTAGAGAAAGAGAGGGCTTTCCTTCCTGGATTCACAACAGCCACCCAGGAAATGCGCACGTATATTCGCGGGGTCGGGAGCGGCCTCCCAATTGTGCGGGACTCTCTGAGAGCCATCGGTGGGATGATGACAGTCGAGGATAACCTGCGATCGGGTTGCGTTGTCACACTGACGATACCCGGTCCGGACTCCGGCCCCCGGCCCGAACTTGCTGGGGTTATAACCCAGGCCAGGACCGATCCAGCAGCCAGCTCAAGGACAGAACCGACTGCGAATTCCTTCGTAGGGGCGGTAGAAAAGCCTGAAAAGCAGGAGAAAGGGGGCAAACCTGATAGACTCTCGGCCGAGCACGAAAAGCTTAATGAAATCCTTTCACCACGTCAGAAAAAGGTTTTCCTCCTGATCGCGGATATAGGCGAGGCGGGGCCTTCTACCATTGTGAAAGAGCTCGATATAAGCCTGAGCACGGCATACCGCGATCTCGTTACCCTGGAGGAACATGGCCTCCTCATGCCGGTTGACAACACTGGCAAGAGAAAACTCACTGAAAAGGGCGTGGCTTACCTTGGTGCCCTTTTCCAGTGAAGCGTGCCATGTAGCTGCGGGTTTTCATAATTTCGGGACAGGCCCCCCATACTGTGGCGCCGCGGTGCAACGCCACAGAGAAAGAGAACGTCTTTGGAAGTAGAGGATGTCTCTGAAACTAACTGGGCCATTCCGAGGGTGACTATGTGTATATCGGTCCATGCTGGGTTCGTCAGGATGCCAGGAGAGGGTGTATAAGTGTAGGGGGGGTATACCGGGCGCGGCTAAAACCCTGAATAAAGGCCGCCTGGAAAGAAAGCTTGGTCGGAAGGGATTTTAGTCGGAGGTAGATTTAGGAGGTAACGCGTATGGTGGACCGTGTTTCAAGTCTTTGGGAAAAGGTGCTCGAGATATTATCAACGGAAATAAGCAAACCGAGCTTCGAAACTTGGCTTAAATCAACACGAGCCAAGGATATGGATGAGAATTTCATAGTTATCGAGGTGCCTCATGAGCTGGCAAAAAACTGGTTGGAAACCCGTTACATAAGTACCATACGCCGGACTGTACAAGCCCTGACAGAAAAGGACTATAACCTTAAATTTGTCACGCGTTCCTCCCAGGCGGAAGAGACCAGGCAGGATTTGAACCCCACGACTCCATCGCAGGGTCAGCAGGAGGAGATATACCCTCTCGTCCTGAATCCCAAATATACCTTTGAATCGTTCGTCGTGGGCAACAGCAACCGCTTCGCGCACGCGGCTGCCCTCGCGGTCGCGGAGGCGCCGGGCCGGGCCTATAATCCCCTGTTCATATATGGAGGAGTGGGGCTGGGCAAAACCCATTTAATGCAGGCCATCGGCCATTTCGTCCTTTCCCAGAATGCATCGATGAGGGTCGTTTACGTCTCCTCGGAGACATTCACGAATGATCTCATCAATTCCATCCGCGATGACACCACAGGCGAGTTTAGGGAGAAGTACAGGAATGTAGACGTCCTCCTCATTGATGACATACAATTCCTGGCTGGCAAGGAGCGAACTCAGGAGGAATTTTTCCATACTTTTAATTCACTCTACGAGTCAAATAAGCAGATCGTAATCTCAAGCGACAGGCCGCCCAAGGAGATACCTACACTTGAGGACAGGCTGCGCTCTCGTTTTGAGTGGGGCCTGATAACAGATATCCAGGCGCCAGACCTCGAAACGCGGATAGCTATACTTAAGAAAAAAGCAAGCCTTGAGCGACTAGAGGTATCAAACGACGTCCTCGTCTACATTGCCAATCAGATTCATTCAAATATACGCGAGCTAGAGGGAGCCCTAATCAGAGTTGTGGCATATGCCTCCCTAAACAATAGGCCGATTTCCGTGCAACTCGCGATGGACGTATTAAAGGACATCCTCCCTTCAGCGAAATCTAAGCAAATTTCGATAGAAATGATCCAGCAGACGGTCGCGGATTTCTTCCAAATAGGTTTTGACGAAATGAGAGCAAAGAAACGCTCACGCAATGTCGCCTTTCCAAGGCAGGTTGCAATGTACCTGGCAAGGGAACTCACCGAGGCATCTCTACCGAAAATAGGAGAGGAATTCGGCGGCAGGGATCACACTACGGTGATACATGCCTGCGAAAAAATCCAAAGCGACATGAAGGGGAATGCATCCTTGTCATCTACTTTAAAAGAGATAATAGCAAGGCTCCAGCAAGGGGCATGAACCCCCTGCTTCATTTGAAATCACAGGTACCATCTAAACAGTTTTTATTTGAAATCGTAGGCCTGTGGATAAATCAGGGGATAACCGGGGGATAAGCTGTGGTAAATCCTGTGGACAACTTTCATGACGTATATAGCTATGGATAATGTGGACAACTTCGAATGGATATCAACAGGATAATCAACATTCGACTTGCAGTTTTCATCGATTCTTCACGCATATATCCACATAATCACAGTGCCTATTACTAGTACTCCGTATTTTAATATATAATCACGTTAGTAAATAGAAAAGGGAACCATCGGGCAATCGAATATTTATTTAATGGTAGAATGAGCAGATTTAGGGGGTCTAAGAATGAGGTTTGAGTGCCGCAGGGATGACCTTGTATCAGGGGTCCAGACGGTTCAGAAGGCCGTGTCTGCCAGGACGACGCTACCAATACTTTCAGGGATTCTCCTTGAAGGGAGGGACGGCAAACTCAGGTGCGTGGGGACTGATCTTGAATTGAGCATTGAGACCTACATTACAGCTCAGGTAGGGGAAATGGGAAGCCTTCTTTTACCTGCTCGTTATATTTCGGATATATCGCGGAAGCTCCCTGAGGATCATGCGGTAGTAGAAGCTTCAGAAACTTATATCGCAACGGTAAGCTCGGGGAGGGCGGTATTTAAAATTAACGGGATGGATCCCTCCGAGTATCCCATATTCCCCGTTATTGATGAAGGGGTGAGGTTCGGCATCAATGGTGGGATTCTCAAAAACCTCATAAGGTACACATCTTTTGCCGCGGCTCTCGAGGAGACGCGGGCCTTTCTTACAGGTGTTCTTTTTGATGTAGCCCCAAAGGGTATAAACATGGTCGCGACCGATACGTTTAGGCTGGCGATGAAGCGTGAACAATACAATATGGAGCTCGAGGGGGAGAGAAGAGTTATTGTACCAGCAAGGGCCTTAAATGAGGTTATGCGCTTGATAAGGGAGAATGATGAGATTGTAGAGGTCTCGCTGGGTGAAAACCAGATAGCCTTTAAGTTTGGTGAGACTACCATAGTGTCGAGGCTTATAGAAGGACAGTTCCCAAATTATGCCCAGGTAATACCGAAGGGTTTCAAGACGAGGCTGCTTGTGGAGACCGACAAACTCCTAGCCGCTGTTGAAAGGGCATCGCTTGTTGGAAAGGACGAATTTGGAACTGTGAAGCTTGCGGTGAGCAACGATACGCTTATGATAAGGGCGAATTCCCCCGATGTTGGGCAGGCCTTTGAAGAGATAGCTGCGTCGAGAGAGGGGGAGGATGGAGAGATAGCCCTGCGCTCCAAGTATCTTACTGATGTGCTAAAGGTGATCGACGGAGAGAGAATATATATAGAGCTTACAGGGGCTATCAGCCCTGCATGTTTTAGGGAAGAAAAGTCTGATGATTATATATATCTTATAATGCCTGTTACAAATATTGTGTAGGGAGCACTGGGTGCTACCCATTGTTATTGCTTTTTACTACTCGGATTGAACCGGGGATGGAGGCTGAAGTGCGTCAACGGTAGATTACATTATGCATGCCAAGCAAGAAGGACTCTATGAAGAACCCTATGAGGGAAGTTGAGATTCACACTAATAATATAAAGCTCGACCAGTTTCTGAAATGGGCGTGCGTCGCCTTTACAGGCGGGGAGGCCAAGCGCATGGTGGCCCGCGGCATCGTAAGGGTAAACGGTGCCATTGAGCAGAGGCGGGGTAGGACACTGGTGCCCGGCGATGTAGTCGACGTAGATGGATTTGGTTCCTTTCGCCTCGCGGACCGTGCCAGGCCTTGAGTAGCGCGGCCGCGTTGCAGTGGCAGTGGGGGTTGGGGATTTTGCTTGTCCGTCGCATATTCTTATCCAATTTTCGCAACTACCATAAACTGGATATCCAGGTCGATCCTGGTCTAAATATACTCGTGGGAGACAACGCCCAGGGGAAGACCAATCTTATAGAGGCGATTCATATAGTCGCCACCGGGAGGTCCCACCGCTCAGCCCGTGACTCCGAGCTTGTGAGATGGGGGAATCAGGGCTACCTCGTCAAGGCCAGGGTAACTAGGGGGGAAGCCGATTCCATAGTTGAGGTCGAATACAACCTTGCTCGGGGGAAGGAGATAAGAGTTGATGGGCCTGCGCGCCGCCTGGCGGGATCCGGCGGGGTGGGAACCGTTGTGGTATTTTCCCCCGACGAGCTTCAAATTGTAAAAGGGGGTCCCTTCCTCCGGCGGCGATTTCTCGATCTTTTGATCGTCCAGGTAAGCAAGGGATACCGTTATGAGCTCGTGCGTTACGCCAGGGTGCTCTCGCAACGCAACGCCGTGTTGCGCAGCTCGCGATTCTCTCGTTCCGCCCTCACCGAGCTCGACATCTGGGATGAACAGCTTGCGGATGCGGGTGCAAGGGTCGTCGAGAGGCGAAGGTTCGTAGTTGAGAAGCTGGCTCGTGTCGCGGCAGCAGTTCACCCTATGATCGGGGGAGCTGGAAAGCTCGACATACTGTACATTCCTTCTGTAGCTTTTACAGCCGGAGCTTGCCTTGATGTCTTAAAGAATGAGTTTGCCGGGAATCTCAAGAAAATGAGACGCGAGGAGATCGCGAAGGGTGTAAGCCTTGTGGGACCACACAGGGATGATCTCGTTTTCACGATCGAGGGGATGGATGCGAGGACCTATGCCTCCCAGGGACAGCAACGTTCAATTGTCTTATGCCTCAAATTTAGCGAACTTGAATTCATCCGGTCGGAAACCGGTGACGCCCCCATATTGCTTTTGGATGACGTCATGTCGGAGATCGATAAGGCCCACCAGGAGCTCCTCCTGGGTTACGTCAGCCATAATCTACAAGCTTTTCTTACAGCAACGCACCTGGCACAATTAGATATGCGGGGGCTGGATCATAATAAAGCATCAAGGGTAGTATTCACTGTGGAGAATGGGACGTGTAAACCCATGAGTATCGGGGCCTGAGCTAAAACCAACCAGTTTAGGTGTTCGAGCAAATTTCAAATGCGCGGCACCCGGCGCGAACTGGCGCGAGTCCTGGAAGGGCGTAGATTCATCTGCCTAAACCACCTCAATTTTGAAGTGCGGGTGTAAAATATGCTTGTGAAGATCGGCAGCGTCCTGGAGAGGAGCCTCAAGCAGCTCGGGGTATCAAACCGCGTAAAGGAAAAGCAGGCGGTTCAGGTATGGTTTGATGAGGTTGGTCCGGAGATCGCTAGGGCTGCAAGGCCTGTGGATTCTCGAGAGGGGATACTATTTGTGGCGGTGAGGACCTCCGCTTGGGCGCAGCAACTTGCATTCCTGAAGGAAGACCTCCTGGTGAAGCTCAACCGGCGCCTCGGCCGCAGGGTAATTAGGGATATAAAATTCAGGGTCGGCCCGTGGCCTGAATCGCCGTTTGGTGAGGAATATCTAGAAACCTCCTGTGGCCGGACCTGGCCGGGGTGCGCTGGATCCGGAGAGATGCTGCTGCCCGGCACCAGTCTTGCTGGAGGGGTGCGATCCGAGCAGCTACGATCCGAAGAAGCGAGCGAGCTTGTGAAGCGGCTCGGTGAAATGTTTGAGTATATACCCGATGATAAATTAAAGGGGGCCTTCATAAAGGCCGTGGTGGCCTGCAAGATGGCCTGTGAAAGGGGAAAGTAGATATGTTTCTGCATTTGGGCGGCGATGTGTCAGTCTCTACTAAAGAGCTCATAGCGATCCTGGATATGAACCTCGCCACGAAGTCCGGCGCGACAGGAGAATATCTGAGGGCCATAAAGGAAGAGGGATTTGTAAGGGACGTTTCCGGCGGCTCGCCCAAGTCAGTGGTCATAACTGGCGGCCATGTATATTTGTCAGCTATTTCACCCTTAACCCTGAAACGCAGGGCTGAGTATGGTGGCTTGGCCACTGAGGGCGCGCCGGATAATGAGGCTTAGCTTGTTTCAAGGGCGGTGCTACATGCGCGGCAGATCTGCGCGGCTATAGTGGTGGCTAAGGAATGATTAACATCCAAGTTTTTCCAAGAGAGGCGCCCGGTTTAACTTGACTCGCCGCGCCTATTTGGCTACAATAAAAAGGTTGGGCTAAGGTTCTCAGATAGGATAGCCCCGGATGGGGGGTATATTTCGATGAACAAACCAGCTAATTCACTTCCATACAGTGCCGAGCAAATTCAAGTCCTTGAAGGCCTGGAGGCTGTACGCCGGCGGCCCAGCATGTATATAGGCAGCACATGCGCGAGAGGCCTTCATCACCTGGTTTATGAGGTCGTCGATAACAGCATCGATGAGGCTCTGGCTGGATATTGCGATGAAATAGAAGTCACCATCAATAACGACGGTTCTGTAACGGTTGAGGACAATGGCAGGGGCATACCGGTGGATATACACCCCAAGCAGGGGAAGCCGGCTGTCGAAGTGGTCCTCACCACCCTCCACGCAGGCGGGAAATTTGGCGGCGGCGGCTATATGGTCTCCGGCGGTCTTCACGGCGTCGGCCTGTCAGTTGTAAACGCGCTGTCTGACTGGTTAGAGGTTGAGGTCAAGAGGGATGGCAGGGTGTACTTCCAGAGGTATGAGAGGGGCAAGCCGATTACCGGGCTGAAAGTCATAGGGACATCTGACGCTACAGGGACAAGGGTTACCTTTCACCCGGACGGGAAGATATTTGAAACGGTCGATTTCTCGTTTGATACTATAGCGCATAGATTGCGCGAACTCGCCTTCTTGAGCAGGGAAGTCGGCATCAATCTAAAGGATGAAAGAACCGGAAAGCAGGCGGCTTTCAAATATGAGGGCGGCATAGTATCCTTCGTTGAACACCTGAATAGAAGCAAGGAGCCTGTACACCCGGAGATCATTTACCTTCATGGAACCTCCGATAGCACAAGCGTCGAGGTGGCATTCCAGTATAACGATGGGTATCTGGATACTACCTTTTGCTTTGCGAACTTCATAAACACCGTAGAGGGCGGGACTCACCTCAGCGGTTTCAGGTCGGCGCTGACGCGGACCATGAATGACTACGCCCGCAAGATGGGTCTTCTCAAGGAAAATGAGGAAAACCTCTCCGGCGACGATGTCCGCGAGGGGCTTACTGCTGTCATCAGCGTAAAGTTGTTGCAGCCTCAATTCGAGGGTCAGACAAAGACGAAGCTCGGTAATAGCGAGGTTCGCGGCATCGTTGAATCTATTGTCTCGGAGGGGCTGGCGGAGTTTCTCGAGCAGCACCCCCAGTCGGCTCGCAAGATAGTGGAGAAATGTATCAACGCGGCGCGAGCACGGGAGGCTGCTCGCAAGGCAAAGGAGCTTACGAGGCGCAAATCGGCGCTGGAGGTCTCATCGCTCCCCGGGAAGCTTGCGGATTGCTCTTTGAGAGATGCCGACCTGTGCGAGCTCTATATAGT
The DNA here is from genome assembly GCA_013178125.1 of Bacillota bacterium. NCBI lineage: Bacteria > Bacillati > Bacillota > Bacillota bacterium. The sequence goes on from JABLXJ010000005.1 coordinate 204,486, forward strand.
TGAGGGCGATTCCGCTGGTGGCTCCGCAAAGCAGGGGAGGGACCGGAGGTTCCAGGCCATAATGCCCCTGAGGGGTAAGATTCTAAATGTGGAGAAGGCCCGTCTCGATAAGATCCTCAACAATGAAGAGATCAGAGCCATGATTACAGCTCTCGGGACGGGGGTCGGCGACGATTTCGATGCGAACAAGCTGCGGTATCGCAAAATAATCGCCATGACGGACGCGGATGTTGACGGAGCTCATATACGAACCCTTCTATTGACCTTCTTTTATAGGTATATGAGGCCGCTTATTGAAAACGGTAACGTATATATTGCGCAGCCGCCATTGTTCCACGTGAAACATGGGAAGAAGGAATACTATCTATACAGCGAGCGCGAGCTCGAGGAGCTGCTGTCGAAGGTTGGCCACGATGGAATTACAGTCCAGAGGTACAAGGGCCTTGGGGAGATGAATGCCGAGCAGCTTTGGGAGACAACGATGAACCCTGAATCGCGAACGATACTCCAGGTGACCATGGAGGATGCGATGGCCGCTGAAGAGATATTCTCGACCCTTATGGGGGATAAGGTCGAGCCGCGTCGCGAGTTCATCCAGGAGCACGCCAGGGAAGTGACAGAGCTGGATATCTAAGCCGGGCCCCACGCGATGTTTGTGGGGGATGACGCGCACTGACTTGGCGAATAGGAGGGGTCAGGAATTTGATCGAATTATCGGATGGAAAGGTAGTTCCGATAAATATAGAACATGAGATGAAGAAGTCCTACCTGCTTTATTCGATGAGCGTTATCGTGGGGCGCGCGCTCCCCGATGTCCGCGATGGCTTAAAGCCGATCCACAGGCGGATATTATACGCCATGAACGAGCTGGGACTCACGCCTGATAAACCATACAGGAAATCGGCCACGATCGTTGGTGAAGTCATGGGCAAATATCATCCTCATGGCGATGCCGCAATATACGAAACGCTGGTGAGGATGGCACAGGACTTCTCTTATAGGTACCCGTTAATCGACGGCCACGGGAATTTCGGCTCGGTGGATGGGGATCCCGCCGCCGCGATGCGTTATACGGAAGCCCGGATGACCAGAATCACCATGGAGCTCCTGGCGGATATCAACAAGGATACCGTGGATTTCGGCCCCAATTTTGATGATTCTCTCAAGGAGCCAAAGGTCCTCCCATCTCGTTTTCCAAACTTGCTTGTGAATGGCTCCTCCGGCATAGCTGTCGGCATGGCCACCAATATTCCGCCTCACAACCTTGGCGAGGTCATAGATGCGACCACGATGCTCATCGATAACCCGGAGTGCACTGTGAGGGATTTGATGAAGGCTATTAAGGGGCCGGATTTCCCCACGGCCGGCCTCATTCTGGGGCGGGAAGGCTTCCGGGAGGCTTATGAAACCGGCAGGGGCACCATAAGGATGCGGGCAAGGGCTCAAATCGAGACCGCGCTGAACGGGAAATCCAGTATCATTGTCACCGAGATACCATTCCAGGTGAATAAGGCGCGGCTCATCGAGAGCATCGCAGAGCTGGCACGGGAGCGCAAGATCGATGGGATCGCCGATCTCAGAGATGAATCTGACCGTTCGGGGATGCGCATAGTCATCGAACTCCGGCGGGACGCGAATCCAAGCGTTGTGCTGAATCAGCTCTACAAGCATACCCAGATGGAAGCGTCCTTCGGGGTTATAATGCTCGTCCTGGTAAACGGCGAGCCCAAAGTGATAAACCTGAAGGAGACTCTGTATTACTATATTGAACACCAGAAAGAGGTTGTAACGCGGCGGACCAGGTTTGATCTCAATAAAGCCGAGGAGAGGGCTCATATCCTCGAGGGTTTGAGGATAGCGCTGGATAACCTCGATGCCGTTATCAAGCTTATTCGCCAGTCTCGCACTCCTGATATAGCCAGAGAGGGTTTGATGAGGGAATTTGGGCTCAGCGAGCGCCAGGCCCAGGCTATCCTCGATATGAGGCTGCAACGCCTCACAGGCCTTGAGCGCGATAAGATCGAAGCGGAATACAAAGAGGTGTCCGAGCTGATCATTAAGCTTAGGGGCATCCTCGCAGACGAGCGCAAGGTCATGGGCGTGATCAAGGAGGAGCTCCTCGCGATAAAGGAGAGGTTTGGCGACCCGAGGCGAACCCAGATTACAGACGAGGCGACCAAGCTTGAGATCGAGGACCTGGTTCCAAGCGAGGATATCGTGGTCACCCTGACCCACGACGGCTATATCAAGCGGGTGCCTGTGAACACCTACAAGAGCCAGAGGCGGGGGGGTAAGGGTATCACGGGCCTGAATACAAGGGAACAGGATTTCGTAGAGCACCTTTTCGTTACTAACACCCACGATTTCATACTGCTCTTTACAGACAGGGGACGGATGTACACCATAAGAGGGTACGAGATTCCAGAGGCCGGGAGACAGGCCCGGGGGGTATCTATTGTGAATCTCGTGTCCATGGCGCCCGGGGAGAAAATCAGGGCCGTTATTCCCATCAAGGAGTTTAACCCGGACCAGTACCTCCTGATGGTGACGAAGCATGGCACAGTCAAGAAGACGCCTGCCTCGGAATATGATACGGGGCGGAAATCAGGGCTCATAGCTCTCACGCTCGACGAGGGCGATGACCTGATAGCTGTCAAGTTAACCCGGGGAGACCAGGAGATTATCGTTGTTACCGCGAAAGGGCTTGCTATCCGGTTCCCCGAGGAGGAGATCAGGTCGATGGGCAGGACGGCCCGGGGGGTTAAGGGCATCCGGCTGCTAGAAGGGGATGAGGTCGTCGCCATGGATACAGTGAAGGACGGCGCAGATTTGCTCATCATCACAGCGAACGGCTATGGCAAGAGAACCCCGATCAGCGAGTATAGAGTGCAATCCCGCGGGGGCAAGGGCATCAAGACACTCAATGTTACGCCTAAGAATGGCCCCATAGTTGGCGCCAAGGTCGTCAGGGAGGAGAATGAGCTCATGGTGATCTCCGCCGGGGGAACCATCATCCGCATGCAGGTGAGCGACGTTCCTGTGCATGGCCGGGGCACGCAGGGTGTGCGGCTCATGAAGACAGATGATGGAGATTCTGTTGTTGCTCTCGCGCAGGTCGCTGCCAGGAATGGTAGTTAAGGGGATGGTGGCATGGGTGACACAAGCGGTATGGCGAAAAAGGGTGCTGAAAAAGGCGGGGGCTTTGAGGTTTTCGATCACACTGCCGATATAGGCCTCAGCGTATATGGCTCTTCGCTTGTTGAGACTTTTGAGAACGCCGCCCGCGGCATGTTTCATATCATGGCGCCGTCGGCTTCTGTGTTTCCAAGGGAGGTCAAAGAATTCACGCTGCGCGCGGATACGAGAGAGGAGCTCCTTGTTGCCTGGCTATCCGAATTGATCTACCTGTTCGATGCGGAGTCGTTCATGCCGGGCGTAATCAAGATTACGCAACTCGAGGAGAATTCCCATGGTCCCGTCTTGAGAGCGAGGGTTTCCGGGGAGCCGCTTGACCAAAAGAGGCATAACCCCGAGACGGAGATAAAGGCCGTGACATATCATCGTTTGGAATTAATGCAGGATGAACAGAATAACAATTGGACGGCACAAATTATTTTCGACGTATAATGCATAACGAATAACTCGCTTTCATCACTTCAGGGATCGGGATGCTAAGGGTCGTCGGGATAGCTTCGCCGGGGGGCTATGGGTGATGAGCTATGGGTGATGAATGGAAAGGGCCGCTTGAAAAGATAGATGAGCACAGGTGGTTGATTCCCAGATCTTATAAGGATGGTATGCGAGTTCCAGGGCTGATATATGCCGATGAACGTCACCTGGACCAGATAAAAGGCGACCAGGCCCCCGAACAGGTCGCCAACGTGGCTTACCTGCCCGGGATCGTCGGATGCTCGCTGGGGATGCCGGACATTCACTGGGGTTACGGATTTGCCATCGGGGGTGTTGCTGCAACCAGGGTTGAGGACGGCGTCATATCCCCGGGTGGCGTGGGCTTCGACATCAACTGCGGGGTAAGGATGCTGAGGACCGGCCTGAGTGAGAAAGACGTGCGGCCGAGAATCGAGGAGCTTGTTGGGCGGCTTTTTCACGATATTCCTTCGGGGGCCGGCTCATCAGGCGTCATAAAGCTGGGGCGAGATGACGTGCAGGAGGTGCTCGTCAAGGGGGCGCGGTGGGCCGTTGAGCACGGTTACGGCTCAACGGAGGATCTTGAATGCACCGAGGAGGGCGGGCAGATGGAGGGCGCCCTGCCGGAGAAGGTGAGCGATAAGGCTATTAAGCGAGGGATGCCGCAGCTTGGCACGCTCGGGTCCGGGAATCACTTTCTCGAGGTTCAAGTCGTCGAGGAGATCTATAATCCGGAGGTAGCCGGGGTTCTGGGCCTGGATCGAGGGCAGGTCGTGGTAATGATCCATACGGGTTCCAGGGGGTTTGGCCACCAGGTCTGCACCGATTATCTTGCCATCATGGAGCGGGCTGTCCGGAAATATGGCATCTTTATCCCTGATAAGCAGCTCGCCTGCGCTCCCCTTGATTCTCCGGAGGGGCAGGATTATCTCGCTGCCATGGCGTGCGCGGCCAATTACGCATGGGCAAACCGCCAGTGCATAACCTACTGGACGAGGGAGGCCTTTGCCAGGGTCTTCGGGGCGGGGGCAGGGACTGGTGGGGAACTCGGGATGAGTTTGATTTATGATGTCGCGCATAACATAGCCAAAATCGAGATGCATAATGTTGACGGGAAAAATATACGGGTATGCGTCCACCGCAAGGGCGCGACCCGCGCCTTTCCTGCAGGCCACCCTGATATCCCCGGTGCCTACCGGTCCATTGGGCAGCCCGTGCTGATCCCGGGGGATATGGGGAGGAACTCATACCTCCTTATCGGCGCGGAGCAGGCGATGAGGGAGACCTTCGGCTCCACTTGCCATGGCGCAGGGAGGACGCTGAGCAGGGGGGCCGCACGGCGTGGTTTGAGCCCCGAGGGTGTAAAGGAGATGCTGCGGGCGCGTGGCATTGTTGCGCTTGCAGCGACCAGGGCATCGCTGGTCGAGGAAGCGCCCGAGGCCTACAAGGATGTCAACGAGGTCGTTCATACCACCCATGAGGCCGGGATATCCTTGAAGGTCGCGAGAATGCGCCCCATCGGGGTAATAAAGGGCTAGGGTTCGGAGCGACAAAGGCTCGATATCGTGAGTAATATTGAGGAATATCCTGTATCATGCTAGTTTTTCGGGGCTAAATCGTCCTGGAGGGGCATAGACGGTGTTGAGATAGCCTTCAGTACGTGGTATAGTTATCATTGCTCCCAACGGGGAGCGGCAAACGGAGGGACGGCAACGTTTCTCGAATGCTCCTTGAAAACTAAGCAGTGATGAGGGACTGAGCGAGTGGTTATGATTAGGCTTGTGGTAGCCAGGTCTGCGGTGGTCGTGGAGCTGGTTA